>NZ_JABFAZ010000025.1:0-3191 GCF_017168505.1 Micrococcus sp. KRD077
AGTCTAGGGAGGGGGCGCGCTGCCGCGTCCGGGGTCGGGACTACGCTCGGGGCCATGTCCGCCGCCCCGCCGCCGCCCGCCTTCGGCACCGTCCTGCACCACCGCGCCCACGGGATGGCCCCGGGGGAGTCCATCTCCCCGCCGCTGGTCCACGCGAGCGCGTTCCACCTGCCCGGCGCGGACCCGGACGGCGCCCCCACCGCCCCCGGCGCGGACGTGCCTTTCCAGTACGCGCGCTGGGCCACGCCCACCTGGTCCGCGCTCGAGGCCGCCCTGGGCGCGCTGGAGGACGCCGACGTCGCCGTGGTCCCCTCCGGCATGGCCGCGATCGCCGCCGTCCTGCTGCCCCTGCTGCACCCGGGGGACCGCGCCCTCCTGCCCGCGGACGGCTACGGGCCCACCCGCGCCCTCGCCGCCGAGCACCTCACGCCCCGAGGCGTGCACGTGGACCTGGTCGCCACCCAGGGGCTCGCCCATGCGGACCTGAGCGGCTACGACCTGGTGCTCGTGGAGACCCCCTCCAACCCGGGGCTGCGCGTGGCGGACCTGGCGGACGTCGCCGCCCGCGCCCACGCGAACGGCCGCCGGGACGGCGCGGGGGCCCTCGTGGTGGTGGACAACACGCTGCTGACCCCCCTGGGGCAGCGCCCGCTGGAGCTGGGGGCGGACGTGGTCGTGGCCTCGGACACGAAGGCCGTCAACGGGCACACGGACGCCCTCGGCGGGCACGTGGCCAGCCGGGACCCGCAGGTGATGGCGCGGGTGCGCGGCTGGCGGACCCTGGCCGGCGGGATCCTGGGCACCCACGAGGCCTGGCTCATCCACCGCGGTCTCGAGACCCTCGAGGTCCGCTTCGCCCGGATGTGCGCCTCGGCGCAGGCGGTCGCGGAGCTGGCCGCGGGCCACCCGGCGGTGCGCGCCGTGGTCTACCCGGGGCTGGCGGACCACCCGGACGCGGAGGTCGTGGCGCGTCAGATGACGGCGGCGGGCGGCCTCGTCGGGCTGCGGTTCGCGGACGCGGCGGCGGCCGAGCGGTTCATCGCCGCGGCGCAGTACGTGGTGCCGCAGACCAGCTTCGGCGGCACGCACACGGCGGCCGAGCGCCGCGCCCGCTGGGGCGACGACGTCCCGGACGGTTTCGTGCGTCTGTCCGTGGGCGTGGAGCCCACCGCCGAGCTGCTGGCCGACCTGGAACGCGCGATGACCGCCGCGGGCGGCGGGCCGACCGCCTGACCCGCGCCCTCCGCACTTTGTGGGCCGAATACGACTCTCCCGGGGGCTCTGGGGCCCGGGAGAGTCGTATTCGGCCCTGAAAGTGAGCGCCGCCGAGACCTCACCCTGACCCGCGTCCTGCTGCAGGTAGCCGCGGCCGTGGCCGTGCCCGCAGTAGTCCTCGGTCATCGCGGCGGTCTGTCCGAGCATCGACCCGTCCGTGAACACCTTCGCCGGCCCGATCTGCAGCCACTCGTTCCCAGGAGGCCCCGCCCCATGCAGCTCGACCTGATCGTGGAGAACGCCCGCCTCATCACCGGCGACCCCGCCCGCCCGTCGGCCTCGCGGCTGGGGGTGTGGCGGGGCGTCGTCGTCGGGGTGGACGAGGAGCTGGACGGCCTCGCGGCGCGCGAACGCCTCGACGCGCGGGGGCGCACCGTCCTCGCCGGGTTCAACGACGCCCACGCGCACAGCGTCTGGTTCGGCCAGTCCCGGCTGGACGTGGACCTCGAGGGCGCGCGCACCGCGGAGGAGGTCCACCGCCGGGTCCGCGCCCGCGCCGCCGAGCTCGGCCCCGGCGCCTGGGTGACGTGCACCGGCTTCGACCCCGGCCACCTCACCGGACCCCAGCCGGACCGCGACAGCCTCGATGCCGCCGCCTCCGGGCGCCCCGTGCTCATCCGCCACAACACGGGCCACGCCGTCACGGTGTCCGGGGCGGTGCTGGTCCTGGCCGGCGTGGGGGAGCAGGTGCTGCAGCAGCCCGAGGGCGGGCGGATCCTCACGGACGCCGCCGGCCGGCCCACCGGCCTGTTGGAGGAGACCGCCATGAGCCTGGTGACCCGGCTGCTGCAGCCGGAGTCCCACGAGCACATCGGCGCGTGCCTGGCGCGGGCCTCGCAGGAGTACGCGGCCGAGGGCATCACCTCGGTGACGGATGCGGGGGTGGCCGGCGGGTGGATCGGGCACAGCCCGCTCGAGTTCGGCGCGTATCAGCGCGCCCGGGACGCGGGGCTGCTGCGCACCCGCTTCCAGACGATGGTCACCCTGGACGCGCTGCACCCGGTGGACGGCCACCCCGACGACGGCACGCACCTCACCCTCGACGCCGGCGTGCGCACGGGCGTGGGCGACGAGTGGCTGCAGATCGGGCCGGCGAAGGTGTTCACGGACGGGTCGATGCTCGGACAGACCGCCGCGATGACCGAGGACTACTGCGGGCACGGCCACGGCCGCGGCTACCTGCAGCAGGACGCGGGGGAGATGCGCCGAGCGTGCCTCGGTGCGGCGGCCGCCGGCTGGGCCCTGGCCCTGCACGCGATCGGCGACGCCGCCCTCGACTTCGCGCTCGACGTGATCGCCGAGGCGCGGGGCCGGTTCGGCCGTCCCGTGATGCCGCACCGCGTGGAGCACGGCGGGGTGGTCCGCGACGACCAGGTGGCCCGCATGGCCGAGCTGGAGGTCGTGATGGCCACCCAGCCGAACTTCATCAGCGCGTTCGGCGGGTCGGTGCGGGAGCGGATCGGGCCGGAGCGAGCCGCGCTCTCGTACCCGGCCGGGCGGCTGCTGCGCGCGGGCCTGGTGCTGCCCGGCAGCTCGGACCGTCCCGTGGCCGGCGGCCGCCCGCTGGAGGTCATCCAGGACTTCGTGCTGCGCCGCACCGAGACCGGCGAGCAGTACGGCCCCGACGCGGAGCGGCTCACGGTGGCCGAAGCCCTGCACGCCTACACGGTCGGCTCCGCGGAGGCGACCGGCTGGGGCGGCCGCAAGGGACGGCTCGTCGCAGGCCAGCTCGCGGACTTCACGGTGCTCAGCGAGGACCCGCGCGTGGTGCCGAGCGACCAGATCGCGGCGATCGACGTCGTCGCCACCGCCGTGGGTGGGGAGTTCGTGCACGGCGGGCTGATCACGGGGTAGCGCTTCGTGGGGTCCTGCAGGGTGAGCTGGTCGGTGGTGGTGGTGTTCGCGTCGTCGTGCGC
>NZ_JABFAZ010000026.1:0-3509 GCF_017168505.1 Micrococcus sp. KRD077
GTGCGAGGCCCTCCCTCAAAGAATGTCCGGCGGCGACCTACTCTCCCACAACCTCCCGGCTGCAGTACCATCGGCGCTGTGGGCCTTAGCTTCCGGGTTCGGAATGGAACCGGGCGTTTCCCCCACGCTATGACCGCCGTAACCCTAACCCCACACCACCACCCTCAACACGGGCAACAGCAGGGAAACCTACGGGTCACACAACAGTGACACTATTCAACTCAAAACACCTCAACCACCCACCAACAAGCAGACAGCCGGTTGCAATCAGACAACCGCACAGTGGACGCGAACACCAACCCATCACCTTGAAGCAAGCAATGGGATAAGAGTGTGTGTAAGTCATCGGCCTATTAGTACTGGTCAGCTTCACGAGTCTTCAGTCCTCGCTTCCACATCCAGCCTATCAACCCAGTGTTCTAGCTGGGGGCCTCACACCCTCAAAGGGGCAAGGAAATCTCATCTCGAAGCCGGCTTCCCGCTTAGATGCTTTCAGCGGTTATCCATCCCGAACGTAGCTAATCAGCCATGCACCTGGCGGTACAACTGACATACCAGAGGTTCGTCCGTCCCGGTCCTCTCGTACTAAGGACAGACCTTCTCAAATTTCCAACGCGCGCAGAGGATAGGGACCGAACTGTCTCACGACGTTCTGAACCCAGCTCGCGTACCGCTTTAATGGGCGAACAGCCCAACCCTTGGGACCTACTCCAGCCCCAGGATGCGACGAGCCGACATCGAGGTGCCAAACCATGCCGTCGATATGGACTCTTGGGCAAGATCAGCCTGTTATCCCCGAGGTACCTTTTATCCGTTGAGCGACGGCCGTTCCACAACGAGCCGCCGGATCACTAGTCCCGACTTTCGTCCCTGCTCGAGCTGCCACTCTCACAGTCAAGCTCCCTTGTGCACTTGCACTCGACACCTGATTGCCAACCAGGCTGAGGGAACCTTTGGGCGCCTCCGTTACATTTTAGGAGGCAACCGCCCCAGTTAAACTACCCATCAGGCACTGTCCCTGACCCGGATCACGGGCCGAAGTTAGATATCCAGAGTGACCAGAGTGGTATTTCAACGGCGACTCCACGAACACTGGCGTGCCCGCTTCACAGTCTCCCACCTATCCTACACAAGCCACACCGAACACCAATACCAAACTATAGTAAAGGTCACGGGGTCTTTCCGTCCTTCTGCGCGTAACGAGCATCTTTACTCGTAATGCAATTTCGCCGAGTTCACGGTTGAGACAGCGGGGAAGTCGTTACTCCATTCGTGCAGGTCGGAACTTACCCGACAAGGAATTTCGCTACCTTAGGATGGTTATAGTTACCACCGCCGTTTACTGGGGCTTAAGTTCTCCGCTTCGCCGAAGCTAACAGGTCCCCTTAACCTTCCAGCACCGGGCAGGAGTCAGTCCATATACATCGTCTTACGACTTCGCATGGACCTGTGTTTTTGATAAACAGTCGCTTCCCCCTGGTCTCTGCGGCCCCGATCCCCTCACACCAGCACGTGGTGCTCAAGGTTGGGGCCCCCCTTCTCCCGAAGTTACGGGGGCATTTTGCCGAGTTCCTTAACCATGATTCTCTCGATCGCCTTAGTATTCTCTACCTGACCACCTGTGTCGGTTTAGGGTACGGGCAGTTTGAACCTCGCGCCGATGCTTTTCTAGGCAGCATAGGATCACCGGATCACCCACCACGTGGGCGCCCATCAGGTCTCAGGCATACAGCCGGCGGATTTACCTACCGGCAGCCCTACACCCTTAGACCAGGTCATTTCCATTGCCCGGCCCGGCTACCTTCCTGCGTCACACCTGTTAATGCGCTTGCCTCCCCGGTTCAGGTCCCGCGCTCCCCACCACCGACCCCGTCAAAGACGGGGTTCGGGATGGTTCGGGCGGTTAGTATCACCGGCTCAACATGGACGGTTCTTCACTGGTACGGGAATATCAACCCGTTGTCCATCGACTACGCCTGTCGGCCTCGCCTTAGGTCCCGACTTACCCAGGGCAGATTAGCTTGACCCTGGAACCCTTAGTCATCCGGCGGACGGGTTTCTCACCCGTCTTTCGCTACTCATGCCTGCATTCTCACTCGTCCACAATCCACCAGAAGTTACCCGCTGGCTTCACCTCGTGAACGACGCTCCCCTACCCATCCAGCAAAACTGAATGCCACGGTTTCGGCGGTGTACTTGAGCCCCGCTACATTGTCGGCGCGGAATCACTTGACCAGTGAGCTATTACGCACTCTTTCAAGGGTGGCTGCTTCTAAGCCAACCTCCTGGTTGTCTCAGCAACTCCACATCCTTTCCCACTTAGCACACGCTTAGGGGCCTTAACCGGTGGTCTGGGCTGTTTCCCTCTCGACTATGAAGCTTATCCCCCACAGTCTCACTGCCACGCTCTCACTTCCCGGCATTCGGAGTTTGGCTGAAGTCAGTAACCTTGTAGGGCCCATCGTCCATCCAGTAGCTCTACCTCCGGGAAGAAACACGTGACGCTGCACCTAAATGCATTTCGGGGAGAACCAGCTATCACGGAGTTTGATTGGCCTTTCACCCCTACCCACAGCTCATCCCCTCCATTTTCAACTGAAGTGGGTTCGGTCCTCCACGCGCTCTTACACGCGCTTCAACCTGGCCATGGGTAGATCACTCCGCTTCGGGTCTAGGACACGCGACTCAATCGCCCTATTCAGACTCGCTTTCGCTACGGCTTCCCCACACGGGTTAACCTCGCCACGTATCACTAACTCGCAGGCTCATTCTTCAAAAGGCACGCTGTCACCCCACAAGGAGGCTCCAACGGTTTGTAGGCACATGGTTTCAGGTACTATTTCACTCCCCTCCCGGGGTACTTTTCACCATTCCCTCACGGTACTGATCCGCTATCGGTCAACAGGTAGTATTCAGGCTTACCAGGTGGTCCTGGCAGATTCACACGGGATTCCTCGGGCCCCGTGCTACTCGGGCAACCCTCCAACAGCGGCGGAACACATTTCGACTACGGGACTCTCACCCTCTACGGTCCAGCATCCACACTGGTTCGTCTATATGCCCGCACCTCACTGCGCCATGCCGGCAGACATGACAAGGAGGGGCCCACAACACCGCACATGCAACCCCTGCCGGGTATCACACACATACGGTTTAGCCCCATCCGCGTTCGCTCGCCACTACTAACGGAATCACTTTTGTTTTCTCTTCCTGTGGGTACTGAGATGTTTCACTTCCCCACGTTCCCTCCACCCGGTCTATGTGTTCAACCGGGGGTCACACGACACGTCGTGCGGGGTTTCCCCATTCGGAAATCCTGGTCTCAACGTCCGGTTATCGACTCCACCAGGCTTATCGCAGATTCCCACGTCCTTCTTCGGCTCCTGTTGCCAAGGCATCCACCATGCGCCCTTGGAAACTTTCACACACAATGAAAGTCCTCAAATGAGCAATATCTAACTAAGATGTCATTCTCGGCATCACCACACCTCACACACCACCCCAGGGGG
>NZ_JABFAZ010000026.1:3609-4686 GCF_017168505.1 Micrococcus sp. KRD077
CCTGTTGCCAAGGCATCCACCATGCGCCCTTGGAAACTTTCACACACAATGAAAGTCCTCAAATGAGCAATATCTAACTAAGATGTCATTCTCGGCATCACCACACCTCACACACCACCCCAGGGGGGACAGTGCGATCAACGATGCAGCAACAAAAAAATAAGATGCTCGCGTCCACTATGCAGTTCTCAAACAACAACCCACACCCCATCCACCAACCCACAAGGCCAGCTTCACAAGATACGGAGACCAGAAACAACAACCCCAACCCTCACAGATCAGGGTGCCTGCTGTTCCAGGACCCAACAGTGTGCCAACACCAGCTCGCAGCCACCAACACCACCCATTCCAACCACACCCTCACAGGCATGACGTACTCGAGCACTGCCGGCACCACCACTGGCACCATTCATTGATGTTCCACCCATGAGCAACCCGCCATCACACACGCGGTGATGCAACGGGCACTGATGCTCCTTAGAAAGGAGGTGATCCAGCCGCACCTTCCGGTACGGCTACCTTGTTACGACTTAGTCCCACCTGTTGCCAAGGCATCCACCATGCGCCCTTGGAAACTTTCACACACAATGAAAGTCCTCAAATGAGCAATATCTAACTAAGATGTCATTCTCGGCATCACCACACCTCACACACCACCCCAGGGGGAACAGTGCGATCAACGATGCAGCAACAAAAAATAAGATGCTCGCGTCCACTATGCAGTTCTCAAACAACAACCCACACCCCATCCACCAACCCTCAAGGCCAGCTTCACAAGATACGGACACCAGAAACAACAACCCCAACCCTCACAGGTCAGGGCACCTGCTGTTCCAGGACCCAACAGTGTGCCAACACCAGCCCGCAGCCACCAACACCACCCATTCCAACCACACCCTCACAGGCATGACGTACTCGAGCACTGCCGGCACCACCACTGGCACCATTCGTTGATGTTCCACCCATGAGCAACCCGCCATCACACACGCGGTGATGCAACGGGCACTGATGCTCCTTAGAAAGGAGGTGATCCAGCCGCACCTTCCGGTACGGCTACCTTGTTACGACTTAGTCCCA
>NZ_JABFAZ010000027.1:0-33943 GCF_017168505.1 Micrococcus sp. KRD077
CCCCATGACCACCCTCACCGCCCCGCAGGCCGACCTCGACGCCCTCCGCACCCCGGCCGCCGCGGCCGCCCACCGCGTCGCCGGCGAGCGCCCCGCCGCCGCGGCCGACGCCACCCCCGCGCTGTCCGTGCGCGACCTCGTGCTGGAGTACCCGGACGGCGAGCGCGGCGTGCTGCGCGCCCTGGACGAGGTGAGCCTGGACCTGCTCCCCGGCACGTTCACCGCGATGGTCGGCCCGTCCGGCTCGGGCAAGTCCTCCCTGCTGGCGGTGGCCGCGGGCCTGGTGACGCCCACCTCCGGCTGCGTGTCCGTGGCCGGCCGCGAGATGGCCGGGCTGTCCCGGAAGGAGCGCACCGCGCTGCGCGGCCAGGAGATCGGCATGATCTTCCAGCAGCCCAACCTCATCCCGTCCCTCACGGCGGCCGAGCAGCTGGAGCTGACCGTGCACCTGGACCGTGACGCCACCCGCGCCGACCGCAGGGCCGCCAAGGCGCGGGCCCTGGAGCTGCTCGAGCGTGTGGACCTGGCCGACCAGGCCGGCAAGCGCCCGCACCAGCTCTCGGGCGGTCAGCGGCAGCGCGTGAACATCGTGCGCGCGCTGATGGCCTCGCCGACGCTGCTGCTCGTGGACGAGCCCACCTCCGCGCTGGACCGCGAGCGCTCGGCCGCCGTCGTGGACCTGCTGGGCACGCTGACCCGCGAGGAGCAGGTGGCGACGCTCATGGTCACGCACGACCACGAGTTCCTCTCCGCCACGGACCGCACCCTGACCATGGTGGACGGGCGGCTCTCCGCGGAGTGAGCCGGTGATGCCGCCGGACCTGACCCGGCCCACCGGCCCCGGACGCCCGGCGCGTCCGGGGCCCTCGCTACCCTGGACCGCATGACCCACGCCACCGTCGCCCCCACGGGCGAGACCTTCGCCCTGTCCGATGCCGTCGAGCTCGTGGAGACCGTCCGCAACGGCTTCGTCGAGTCCCGCACGGCGGGCGCCGCCGTCGTGACCGGCCCCGACGGGCGGGTGCTGGCCGCCCTCGGCCCCGCAGACGCGCTGATCTACCCGCGCTCCACGCTGAAGCCGTTCCAGGCCATCGCGTCGCTGCGCCACGGGGCGGCGCTGGAGGGCGAGGCCCTGTCCATCGCGTGCGGCTCGCACCGGGGCACGCTCCGGCACCAGGCGCTGGCCGAGCGCATGCTCGCGGACGCCGGCCTCGACGCGTCCGCCCTGCAGTGCCCGCCGGCCTGGCCCGCGGACACCTCCGAGGTGGTCGCCCAGGTCCGCCGCGACGGCGAGGCCGCCGCCGCCACCCCGCTGGCCTTCAACTGCTCCGGCAAGCACGCCGGCTTCCTCGCGGCCTGCGCGGCGTCCGGGCACGACGTCGCCACGTACCTCGACCCGGCGCACCCGCTGCAGCGCGAGGTGGACGCGGTGATCGCCGAGTACTGCGGCGAGCCGGTGGCCCACACCGGTGTGGACGGCTGTGGCGCCCCGGCCGCCGTCATCTCGCTGGCGGGCCTGGCCCGCGGCATCGGGCGGGTCGCCGCGGCGCCCGGCCGCGCCGACGCGGATCCGCACGCGGCCGCCGTCGCCACGGCGATGCTCGAGCACCCGTGGGCCGTCCACGGGGAGACGAGCTCCAACACCGTGGTGATGCGCGAGCTCGGCCTGCTCGCCAAGGTGGGCGCGGACGGCGTCCTCGTCATGGCCGCGCCGGACGGCACGGCCGTGGCCGTCAAGGCGCTCGACGGCGGCACGCGGGCCGGCGACCTGGTCGCGCTCGCGCTGCTGGCCCGGTTCGCCCCGGACCACGTGGACCGGGCGACGCTGCCGGGCGTGCTGGCCGCCGTCGTGCCCCCGGTGCTCGGCCGGGGCGAGCCGGTCGGCGAGATCCGCCTGGCCGCGCCGGTGCGGGACCTCGTGGGGGACGTCCTGCCGGCCTTCGAGGCGCGGGCGTGACCACCGGCTCCGTCCCGCGCCGCCGGGTGCCTGTCGTCGAGGGCCACGCGGCGCTGCTGGCGTGGGCACGCGCCCACGAGGAGGACCCCGCGGCGGCCGCCGCGCTGCCGCGCCCCACGCGGGCGACGGCGGTGCGCTTCGCGCTCGAGGAGCTGGCGACCCGCGTGCCCGGGAACTCGGTGGAGGTGCGCGTGCCGCCCTTCGGCGTCGCCCAGTGCCTCCCCGGGCCCCGGCACACACGCGGCACCCCGCCGAACGTCGTGGAGATGGACGCCGTGACATGGCTGTCCCTGGCGACGGGACTGACGTCCTGGGAAGAGGCGACGGCGGCCGGCGGCGTGCGCGCCTCGGGCGTGCGGGCCGACCTCGGCGCGCACCTGCCGCTCGTGCGGCCGTGAGCGAGAGGTGTCCGGCAGTCCTCTCGGCGACACCGACCGTTCGAACGTCGGCACCGTTCCTCGTCGCGGGATGCAGCTCTGCCGATCCCGCCGCGGGCACCCGGGACTGGCCCCAGCGGCCGACTCGATAGACTGGCGCGCATGACCTCCGCCCCCGAGCCGACCCCCGATCAGCGCGCCTACACCGTCCGTCGCGCCCCGCGGCTGACCGCGGTGCTCGCGGTGGCGCTCGCGCTCGGCCTGCTGATCGCCCTCGTGATCACCACCGCGGTCCATGCCTCCCCCACCCCGCCCGCGGACCCGTACTCCGGCATCCCGCTCTCCTTCTCGGAGACGTTCGGCTTCGCATCGCTGCTGAGCATGCTCGGCACGAGCGTGCTCGGACTGCTCGTGTGGCTGCTGCTGGACCGCCGCTCCCGGTCGACCGCGCGCACCGTGGTCCTCGAGCGCACCGACGACCCGGCCATGGCGGACGTCCGCCTGGACCTGTCTCTTATACACCTCGCCCGCGCCACCCCCACCGAAAGGACCCCCGAGCAGTGATCGCACCGCGCACCCGACGAGGCGACGGCCGCCTGACCGCCGCCCTCGACCCCCAGGACCAGGGGCCGCAGGACGAATGCGGCGTGTTCGGCGTGTGGGCGCCGGGAGAGGAGGTCGCGAAGCTGGCCTACTACGGCCTGTACGCCCTCCAGCACCGCGGCCAGGAGTCCGCGGGCATCGCCGTCTCGGACGGCGGGCGCATCGCCGTCTACAAGGACATCGGCCTGGTCTCCCAGGTGTTCGACGAGGCCACCCTGACCGCGCTGAGCGGCCACATCGCCGTCGGCCACTGCCGCTACTCCACCACCGGCGTGAACAAGTGGGCCAACGCCCAGCCCACCCTGGGCGCCACCGCCGACGACGGCACGGTCGCCCTGGCGCACAACGGCAACCTCGTGAACTCCGCGGAGCTGCTGCGCATGGTGCACGCCGCGGACGGCCGCCACACCCACGGTGAGATGAAGCAGGGCAACACCACGGACACCGCTCTGGTCACGGCCCTGCTGCACGGGGCCCCCGGGGACCGCCTCGAGGAGACCGCCCTCGAGCTGCTGCCGAAGATCCGCGGCGCCTACTGCTTCGTGTTCATGGACGAGCACACCCTCTACGCCGCCCGCGACCCGCAGGGTGTGCGCCCGCTCGTGCTCGGCCGCCTCGAGCGGGGCTGGGTGGTGGCCTCCGAGCAGTCGGCCCTCGCCACCGTCGGCGCCTCCTTCATTCGGGAGGTCGAGCCCGGCGAGATGATCGCGATCGACGAGGAGGGCATCCGCTCCACCCGCTTCGCCGAGTCCAAGCCGGCCGGCTGCGTGTTCGAGTACGTCTACCTCGCCCGGCCGGACGCCACGATCGCCGGGCGCTCCGTGTACGAGTCCCGCGTGGAGATGGGCCGCCGCCTCGCGCTCGAGCAGCCGGTCGAGGCCGACGTCGTGATCCCCGTGCCCGAGTCCGGCACGCCCGCCGCCGTGGGCTACGCGGACGCCTCGGGCCTGCCGTTCCGCCAGGGGTTCGTGAAGAACGCGTACGTGGGCCGCACCTTCATCCAGCCGTCCCAGACGCTGCGCCAGCTCGGCATCCGCCTCAAGCTCAACGTCGAGTCCACCGTGGTGGCCGGCAAGCGCGTCGTGGTGGTGGACGACTCGATCGTGCGGGGCAACACCCAGCGCGCCGTCGTGCGGATGCTCAAGGAGGCCGGCGCTGCCGAAGTGCACGTGAAGATCTCCTCCCCTCCCGTGAAGTGGCCCTGCTTCTACGGCATCGACTTCGCCACCCGCGCCGAGCTCATCGCCAACGGAGCCGCGGTGGACCAGATCGCCGCATCCATCGGCGCCGACTCGCTGGCCTACATCAGCGAGGAGGGCATGATCGAGGCCACCGGGCAGCCGCGCGAGCGCCTGTGCACCGCCTGCTTCACCGGTGACTACCCGATCCCGCTGGCCGACGAGGGCGAGCGCGGCAAGGGCCTGCTGGAGCCGGTCGCCGTGTCGCCCGCGTCCACCGTGGTGCTGGACGTGGACGGCGAGACCACCACCGTGACCGCCACGGGCTGCGAGCCCGGCCCGGACGCCGACGACGAGAAGCTGCTCACCGAGACGGACAGGACCCCGCTGTGACCCCGAACCAGACCCCCTCCTCCGCCGCCCCGATCACCTACGCCTCGGCCGGCGTCGACGTGGAGGCCGGCGACCGCGCCGTCGAGCTGATGAAGGACGCCGTGAAGGCCACCCACACCCCCGAGGTCATGGGCGGCATCGGCGGCTTCGCCGGCATGTGGGACGCCTCCGCGCTGCTGCAGTACCGCAAGCCGCTGCTGACCACGTCCACGGACGGCGTCGGCACCAAGGTGGCGATCGCACAGGCGATGGACAAGCACGACACCATCGGCCAGGACCTCGTGGGCATGGTCGTGGACGACATCGTGGTGGTCGGCGCCCAGCCCCTGTTCATGACCGACTACATCGCGTGCGGCAAGGTCGTGCCCGAGCGCATCGCGGACATCGTGCGCGGCGTGGCCGAGGGCTGCCGCCTGGCCGACACCGCGCTCGTGGGCGGCGAGACCGCCGAGCACCCGGGCCTGCTGGCCGCGGAAGAGTACGACGTGGCGGGCGCGGCCACCGGCGTGGTCGAGGCGGACATGGTCCTGGGCGCGGAGCGGGTGCAGTCCGGCGACGTCGTGATCGGCATGGCCTCCTCCGGCATCCACTCGAACGGCTACTCGCTCGTGCGCCGCGTGGTGAACGCCGCGGGCTGGTCCCTCGACCGCGAGGTCACCGAGCTCGGCTGCACCCTCGGCGAGGAGCTGCTCGTGCCGACCCGCATCTACTCCCGCGCCTGCCTCGACCTGGTGCAGCGCCTCAACGGCCACGACGGCGGCTCGGACCTGCCGGTGCGCGCGTTCAGCCACGTGACCGGCGGCGGCCTGGCCGCGAACCTGGCACGCGTGCTCCCGCAGGGCCTCATGGCGACCGTCGAGCGCGACACCTGGTCCCTGCCGCCCGTGTTCCGCCTGGTGGGCGAGCTCGGCCGCGTTCCGCAGTCCGACCTCGAGCGCACCCTCAACCTCGGCGTGGGCATGGTGGCCGTGGTGGACCCGGAGGTGGCCGCGAAGTCGATCTCCGTGCTCGTGGACGCCGGCATCGACGCGTGGGAGATGGGCACCATCGGCGCCCTCACCGACGACGCGGCGGCCGCGGGCCTGGACTTCGTGCATGGCGCCAAGGGCGTCGACGGCGGCGCCGTGCTGATGCGCGGCCAGTACGCCGCCTGACCCCCCGGGGGCGTTTTCGTTCGGGAAACGGCGGCCTCCGGGGTGTTTTCGTTCGGGAAACGGCGGTTCACGACGCGAACACCCGCCCGCCGAGCCGGGCCCGGTGCGTCTGCACCTCGGCGACGACGCGCCGGAAGTCGTCCCGTGCGTCGTCCACCGTGGCCCAGATCTGCGTCCAGCCCGCGCGCGCCCATCCCTCGTCTCGCCACGAGTCCACCGCGAGCTGTGCCGGGTCGAGGTGGTGACCGCCGTCGTAGTGGACCACCAAGCGCCACTGCCGCCACCCCAGATCCGCGTCCGGTGACCGGGCCCGGCCCGGGTGCAGCACCAGCTGGAGCTCCGGCTCGGGCAGGCCGGCGTGGAGCAGGGCCAGTCGCAGGGCTGTCTCCTGCGGGGAATCCGCGCCCACCCGCACCAGCTCGAGTGCGGCACGGGCGGTGCGCACTCCCTTGAACCGTCCGGCACGCAGGAGCGCGGACCGCAGGGCCGCCGTCGTGGTCCGTGGTGAGCGACGCCCCTCCGGCGACCACGGCCGATGGATGAGGGCGTCCCCGGCCGCCACGACGGGCTCGAGCATGCCTGGACGAAGCAGCGCGGCCAGATCCGCCCAGGATCGCTCCAGGCTCGTCAGGCGGATCCCGTGGAGGGCTGTGACGTCCGCGGCCGGGACGAGGCGGGCATGCGAGGTGATCTCCGGTCGGACGCTCGCCCCGCGCGGGTGCGGCCGGGACACGTGCACCGTGCCGTCCTCCGCCAGGAACGGCGGCAGCGGCACGCGGTGCAGGAGCAGCGCCGTGAGGTGGGAGGCCACTCCCCCGCTCGCCTCCACGATCGCGGCCGTCTCCTCCGGCGCGAAGGGAGCGGGGGCCTCGACGTAGCCGAGATCCGCCCACGAGCCGAGGTGGTCAGACCGGAGCCGATGGACCCCATGCGTCACGCGCCGCACGTCACCGCCGCGGACCAGTCGCTCCGAAACCCCGGCCGCGCGCAGGTCGCCACGGGTGAACGGCCGGCCGGCCTCGGCGATGTCCGATAGGGGCAGGGAAGACGTGACCATGCCCGTGACGATGGCTCAACCCGGCCGACCCCGGCCGCGCGGGAGCACCCACCGTGGACGAGGACGTCGGCGGCGCCGCCTGTGCAGGAGTCGTGCGTGGCCCCGGGCCACCCGGTGTCCACACCCCCGGCGCCCGCCATTTCCCGCACGAAAACGCCCCGGCGTCCGCCGTTTCCCGCACGAAAACGTGGGTGGGGGTCAGAGGCGGGCGTCGAGCCAGGCCAGCGCGTCGGCGACCGGGGCGCGCCAGCGCCAGCGGGCCTTGGGGTCGGCGCGGGTGGGGCCGAGGTTGATCAGCCCCGTCGCATGCCCGGCCCGCTCGGCCCGCAGCACGAACCGGTAGCCGCTCATCACGGCCAGCGAGGTGCCGACGGCGAGCACCGTGCCGCCGTCGTCGGCCATCGCCTCCGCGGCCGCGCGCCGCGCCGCGGGCACGGACTCGCCGAAGTACACGACGTCCGGCTTGAGCTTCACGGAGCCGCACACCCGGCAGCCGGCCATCGTGAACTCCTCCACCCAGTGCTGGTCGAGGGAGACGTCCCCGTCGGGGTTCACGGCGTCCGGGTCGATCGCCACGCGCTCGAGGTAGCCCGGATTGGCGGCCTCGAGCCGCAGGTCCAGGTCACGGCGGGACTCGGTGGCCCCGCAGTTCAGGCAGGCCACGCGCGCCAGGTCCCCGTGGAGCTCGATCAGCCGGTCCTCCGGCATCCCCGCCGCGCGTCCGGCCTCGGCGTGCAGCCCGTCCACGTTCTGGGTCAGGACGCCGGCGATCCGCCCCTCGGCCGCCCAGCGCGCGAGGATGCGGTGCGCCTCGTTCGGCCGGGCCTGGTCCATGCGACGCCAGCCCACGAACGAGCGTGCCCAGTAGCGGTGGCGGGCGGCCGGGTCGTCCCGGAACTCCTGGTACGTCATCGGCCGGTGGCGGTGCAGGGACCCGTTCGGCCCCCGGTAGTCCGGGATGCCGGAGTCCGTGGACACGCCGGCCCCGGTGATCACGAGCGGGCGGGACTCCTCCATCAGACGCAGCAGACCCCGAGACGCCGTCTCGGGGTCCTGCAGCGGTGCTGTCTCATCCACCACCCTGGCGATCGACCGCAGGGCGGCCTGATGCCCGTCCAGGGCCGGATGCCGTGCGGGCGTCATCGCGCCCGCGCGTCGTCGTCCTCGTCCTCCGCGTAGAGGTCCGCGTACGGATCCTCGTACTCGGGCTCCTGGTCCTGCTCCGGGCCGCGCGTGCGTCCGCCCGTGAGCTCTCGCTCCAGTGCCGAGAGGTCTGTTCCGGGAGAGAAGTACTTCATCTCCCGTGCCTGCTTCGTGGCCTTCGCCTTCTGACGGCCGCGCCCCATGAGCGTGACCCCCTTCGCATCTCTCGCCGCCTCGGATCTTTGGCGCACAGGGGCCCGCCGAGGTCTTCACTGGTCAATATGGTTCGTGCGGACAAGGATACATGACCCGCCGGACGGCCTGTGGACGACGACGACCGGCCCGGTCCGGCGGGGCGTGCAGTGGCGCCGGGTGCGGCGCGGGCGGCCGCGACACGCGCGGCATCCGGCTGGACGGGCGTGACACGCACCCTGTACGGACGCTGGACGAGCGGCTAGGTTGCGTACGTCACATCCGCCCCGACGATGAGGATGCCCATGCGCCTGTCTCTTATACACCTCTGACGCTGCCGACGAGTCCTCCCCGGCCGCCCCGGCGAAGGCCACCGCAGCCACCGCGCAGACCGCCGACCGGGGCCTGGGCCCCGGCCAGAACCGTGCCGGCGGCAACCCGAACTCACCGGAGAAGCTGGTCCGATCCATCTCCTCGGACCACCTCCGCCAGGACATCGAGGCGTTCGCGGCCATCGCGGACGAGCACGGCAACCGCGCCGCGGGCACGCCGGGCTTCCAGGCCTCGCTCGACTACGCCGTGGGCGAGCTCGAGGAGGCCGGCTACGACGTCGAGCTCCAGGAGTTCGAGATCACCTACACCGAGACCCTGCGGGACCGGCTTCAGCAAACCGGACCCGTCCAGCGCGACCTCGAGCACACCGTCTTCACGTCCTCGCCGTCATCGCAGGTCACCGACGCCCCGCTCGCCGCCCCCGCCGGCGCCGCCACCGGCTGCGCCGACGCGGACTGGGCCGACGCGGACCTGACCGGCAGCGTCGCCCTGGTCTCCCGGGGCGACTGCACCTTCGCCCAGAAGTCCCAGGTCGCGGCCGCCTCCGGTGCCGAGGCCGTCATCATCTACAACAACGCCGAGGGCGCGCTGAACGGCACCCTGGGCGCCGCGCCGGGCGACGTCGTCGGGACCGTGGGCGTGACCCGCGAGCTGGGCGCCGATCTGCTGGCCCAGACCCGCGCCGGCGGCGCCACCGTCACCCTGGACCTCGAGCAGCTTGTGGAGCAGCGGCCCACCTGGAACGTGCTGGCGGAGACGCGCACGGGCAGCGACGACGACGTCGTGATGCTCGGCGCCCACCTGGACGGCGTGCCGGAGGGCCCGGGCATCCACGACAACGCCTCGGGCGTCGCGGCGACCCTCGAGGTCGCGCGCCAGGCCGCCAAGGCCAACAAGGCCGAGAGCAAGGTCCGCTTCGCCCTGTGGGGCGCCGAGGAGATCGGCCTGCTGGGCTCGCACCACTACGTGGACACCCTGACCGCCGCGGAGCGTGAGGACATCATCCTCTACACCAACCTGGACATGGTGGCCCCGCTGGACCACCAGAACACGCTCGGCGTGCTCACGGCCGACTGGTCGATCGGTGCTGAGTCCCTGCTCGGCGCGCAGCTCGACCGCGACGGCCACACGCACCAGCCCGAGGGCAGCAACGGCCGCTCGGACTACGCGCCGTTCGTGGACGCGGGCATCGCCTCGACGGGCCTGCTCTCGATCCGCGACGACAACTACCACACGCCCCAGGACGACATCGACAACGTCTCCATCACCACGCTGACCCACACGGCCCGCGCGGTGGCGAACCTGATCGGCACCCTCCAGCAGGACGCCGACGCCCTCGGCACCCGCTGACCCGAGGCGTCCGCCCGTCTCGCAGATGCCGTCGGGGGCGGTTTCGGGTGGTATCCAGGCCGGATACCACCCGAAACCGCCCCCGACGCGCCAGAGGGAGGAGGAACACGGTCCGTCGGTCCCGGCGTCAGCCCTTCCGGGTCACGGTGAGGCCGTTCTCGCCCTCGACACGGTCCACGACCACGGTGTCCCCGTCCGCGATCTCCCCGGCGAGGATGCCGCGGGCCAGGCGGTCGCCGATCTCGCGCTGCACCAGGCGGCGCAGGGGCCGGGCGCCGTAGGCCGGGTCGAACCCGGTCGCGGCGAGCCACGCCTTGGCGGCGTCGGACACCTCGAGGGTGAGGCGGCGGTCCGTCAGGCGCGCCTGCAGGGACTCGACCTGCAGGTCCACGATCCGCGTCAGCTCGGCCACGGTGAGCGCGTCGAACTGCACGATCTCGTCCAGGCGGTTGAGGAACTCGGGCTTGAACGCCCCGCGCACCACGGACATCACGGACTCGCGCTTGGCGGCCTCGTCCAGGGTCGGGTCCACGAGGAACTGCGAGCCCAGGTTCGAGGTGAGGATCAGGATCACGTTGCGGAAGTCCACGGTGCGGCCCTGGCCGTCGGTGAGGCGGCCGTCGTCGAGCACCTGGAGCAGGATGTCGAAGACCTCGGGGTGGGCCTTCTCCACCTCGTCCAGCAGCACCACCGAGTACGGGCGACGCCGCACGGCCTCCGTGAGCTGGCCGCCCTCGTCGTAGCCGACGTAGCCCGGAGGGGCGCCGACCAGGCGGGAGACGGAGTGCTTCTCCGCGTACTCGGACATGTCGATCCGCACCATGGCGCGCTCGTCGTCGAAGAGGAACTCCGCGAGCGCCTTGGCCAGCTCGGTCTTGCCCACGCCCGTGGGGCCCAGGAACAGGAACGAGCCCGTGGGCCGGTTCGGGTCCGCGATGCCGGCCCGCGAGCGGCGCACCGCGTCCGCGACGGCGACGACGGCGTCCCGCTGCCCGATCAGCCGCTCGCCGAGGTGCTCCTCCATGGTGAGCAGCTTCTCGGACTCGGCGGTGAGCATGCGCCCGGCGGGGATGCCGGTCCAGGCGGAGACCACCTCGGCGATGTCGTCCGCCGTGACCTCCTCGGAGACCATCGGCTCGGTGGCCGAGCGGTCGGCCTCGCGGGCGGTGCGGTCCGCCTCCTCGAGCTGCTTCTCCAGCGCGGGGATCTCGCCGTACAGCAGGCGGGAGGCCTCGGCGAGGTCGCCGTCGCGCTGGGCCTTCTCGGCCAGCGAGCGCAGCTCGTCCACCTTGGCGCGCAGGTCACCGGCCTCGTTGAGGGTGGCCTTCTCCGCGTCCCAGCGGGCGGTGAGGGCGGTGAGCTCCTCCTCGCGGTCCGCCTTCTCGGCGCGCAGGGCCTCGAGCCGCTCGATGGACGCGGGGTCCGTCTCGCCCTCGAGGGCGAGCTCCTCCATGGTCAGGCGGTCCACCTGGCGGCGCAGGACGTCGATCTCCTCCGGGGCGGAGTCGATCTCCATGCGCAGGCGTGAGGCGGCCTCGTCCACGAGGTCGATGGCCTTGTCCGGCAGCTGGCGGCCGGTGATGTACCGGTGGGACAGCGTGGCCGCGGCCACGAGCGCGGAGTCGGCGATGGCCACCTTGTGGTGGGCCTCGTAGCGCTCCTTGAGCCCGCGCAGGATGGCGATCGTGTCGTCCACGCTGGGCTCGCCCACGAAGACCTGCTGGAAGCGGCGCTCCAGGGCGGGGTCCTTCTCGATGTTCTCGCGGTACTCGTCCAAGGTGGTCGCGCCGATCAGGCGCAGCTCGCCGCGGGCCAGCATGGGCTTGAGCATGTTGCCCGCGTCCATGGCGCCCTCGGACGCGCCCGCACCCACGACGGTGTGGATCTCGTCGATGAACGTGACGACCTGCCCCTCGGCGGCCTTGATCTCCTCGAGGACGGCCTTCAGGCGCTCCTCGAACTCGCCGCGGTACTTGGCGCCGGCGACCATGGCGCCCAGGTCCAGGCTGATCAGCGTCTTGCCGCGCAGGGACTCGGGGACGTCCCCGGCCACCATCCGCTGGGCCAGGCCCTCGACGACGGCGGTCTTGCCGACGCCGGGCTCGCCGATGAGCACGGGGTTGTTCTTAGTGCGGCGCGAGAGCACCTGCACCACACGGCGGATCTCCGCGTCGCGGCCGATCACCGGGTCGAGCTTGCCGGAGCGGGCGATCTCGGTGAGGTCCGTGCCGTACTTCTCCAGGGACTGGAAGGTGGTCTCCGGGTCCTGGGTGGTGACGCGGGAGTCGCCGCGCACCAGGGTCAGGGCGGCGGCGAGCGCCTCGAGGCTCGCCCCGTTCGAGCGCAGTGCCTCACCGGCCTCGCCGGAGTCCGCTGCCACGCCGAGCAGCAGGTGCTCGGTGGAGACGAACTCGTCCGAGCGCTGCTCGGCCTGGGTGCGCGCGTTCTGCACGACCTGCAGGGCGGCGCGCGAGAACTGGGGCTGGGCCACCGTGCTGCCCTGGGTGGAGGGCAGGCGTCGGATGGCCGAGGAGGCCGCCGTGGAGACGGCGTCGGGGTCGGCCCCGGCGGCCTTGAGGACGGCCACGGCGACGGACTCCCGCTGGTCCATCAGGGCCTTCAGCAGGTGGGCCGGCTCGACCTGGGGGTTGCCGGCGGTGGAGGCGTTCATGGCCGCGGCCGAGAGCGCCTCCTGGCTCTTGGTGGTGAACTTGGCATCCATGGGCTACTGGCTCCTTCTCTCCCGTGTCCCGGGGTGTCGGACAACCGTCGACCGCGGGCCGTTCCCGCCGCAGACGAAGTTGAGTCTATATAGCTCAACCCTCCACGCACCAGGGCTATTCCCCCTCGCGCCGGTACGTTGGTGCCATGGCCGGCTCCCGAGCGGCGCCCCGGCGCCTCCGCACGTACACCCGACCGCGGGTGTCCCTGCTGTACGTCCTGCGCCGCACCCTGCACCGGCTCCTCGAGCTGCAGGTCTGGGACGTGGCCGCGGCCATGACCTTCTTCGGGGCGCTGTCCCTGCTGCCCACCGTCGTCGCCCTGCTCTCCGTGGTCTCGCTGCTGGGCGTCGAGGAGGAGACCGTGGACGCCGCGGCCCACCTGGCCGCCGAGGTCTGGCCGTCGCTGACGCCCGACGTCGTCCGCGAATGGATCCTGACCCTCGGCTCGGCCGGGCCCGGCACCGGCGCCGTCGTCCTCGGGGCCGTCGGCACCGTGGTGTCCGCTTCGGGCGCCGTCGGCGCGTTCCACCGGGCCATGCACCGCATCCACGACACCCGCGAGGGCCGGCCCTTCCTCCACTTCCGCCTCGTGGTCTTCGTCGAGACGCTCGCCCTCATGCTCGGCGCCGTGCTGATCACGATCCTGGTGGTCGTCGGCGGCGACCTCTCCCTGCGCCTCGGCCAGGCCGTCGGCCTGCCGGAGGAGACGGTCCAGACGTGGAACGTGGTGAAGTGGCCGGTCATCCTCGTGGTGATCGCCCTGATCGTGACCCTCGCCTACCGCCTGGGGCCCAACGTCCGGCAGCCCCGCTACCGCCCGCTCTCGCTCGGCGCCGTGGCCGTGGTGGTCCTGCTCTTCGGCGCCACCGTGGCCCTGGGCTGGATCACGGACCGGTTCGGCCAGTTCGCCGTGGTCGGGCGGATCAACTCCGCGATCGGCGTGCTCGCCCTCGCGTGGGTGGCGTGCATCGTGCTGCTGGCCGGGGCCGCCTTCGACGCGGAGGTGCTGCGTGCCCGCCAGCTGGCCGTCGGCATCGACGCCTCCGTCGAGATCCAGCTGGCGACGCGGCACACCGCGGTGCTCGAGGCCTCCGAACGGTACGAGGCCCGCAACCGCCGCCTGGCCCGGCTCGTGGCCGACGCCGTGCGCGCCGGCGAGGACCTCACGATCGAGGCCACACCCCTGCTCTCCGAGGAGGGGCGCCTCCTCGCGGTCGAGTCGGGGCGGCGGGACCCGGAGGACGTCAGCTCGGGCAGCCCGTTCCACGCGGACCCGGTGTCCGACGATGGCGCCCGCCTCGAGCCGACGTCCCGGCCCGACGACTGACAGGTCAGCGCTCCCGGGCCTCGAACGCCTCGACCTGGGCACGCAGCGTCTCGGCCGCGATCTCCTCGTCGAGGCCCACCATGCCGAGGTACACGAGCTCGTCCCCGTCCGTGACGCCGCCGACGGTCATGGTGAACAGGGCCGTGTCCATGCCCGAGTTCCCCAGAGCGATGTGGACCGCGTCCGGCACGCCGGGCACCTTCGTGAAGGCCGCCTGGACGCCGTCCGGGTCGCCGAACGTGCCGCACGTGTCGGCCAGCTTGCCGAAGGGCGCCAGCAGATCGGTGCCGTCGTCGGTGACCGCGACCATGCCGAACGCCCCGGCCTGGGAACCGGCCAGGCCGGTGACGGCGGCCGGGTCCACCTCGTACTGGGCCAGCGCACCGCCGAGCCCGGGCGCCTGCTGCGTGTTGATCTGCTCGATGAGGTCCGCGCAGGCGCCCGTGGGGGTGACGCCCGTCAGGCTCAGGCTGGTGCTGATCGGCTCGCCGCCGCCGGCCTGGGTCTCCATGCCCGTGAACACGCCGCCGGGCGCGGTCTCCGGGGTGAGCAGGACGTCCTCGAGCGCCTCCACGCGCTCCTCCTGCTCGTCCGTGAGGTCCGAGCCGGCCCCCGTCGGGGCGGACTCGGACGCGTCGGCCGAGGAGGACGAGGCCTCGCCGCCTCCCCCGCCGCAGCCGACGAGCGCGAGGGCGCCCACGGCGAGCAGGGACAGGGCGACGGCGGGGGAGGCGGCCCTCCCGACGGCGACACAGAAGGCCCTCCATGACCCGCATCCACTCCCGCCTCCTCGGCACCGTGGGGCTCACCGCGTCGGCGGCGCTGCTCACCGGCTGCGCCGTCCTCGGCGGCGACGCCGGATCCGCCGGCATCGTGTCCGACGACGACCTGAGCACCTCGTACGGCCTCGTCCAGCCCGGCGTCCTGACGGTCTGTTCCGACGTCCCCTACCCGCCCTTCGAGTTCGAGGAGAACGGTGAGCTGACCGGCTACGACATCCAGCTGGTCGAGGCGGTGGCGGAGAAGCTGGGCCTCGGGGTGAACGTGATCGACTCCTCCTTCGAGGCCATCGAGTCGGGTGCCTCGCTCACCGGCTGCGACGTGAACGCCTCGTCGATCTCCATCACCGAGGCCCGTCAGCGCGTCATGGCCTTCACCCTCCCCTACCTCGACGACGACCTCGTCCTGGTCGCGAAGAAGGGCTCCGGCATCACCGACGTCGACTCCGCGAAGGGCCGCCGGATCGGCGTGCAGGCCGCGACCACCGGCGACGAATACGCCCAGCAGAACGGCCTGAGCCCCGTGCAGTTCGAGGACGGCGGCATGCAGGTCCAGGCCCTGCAGGCCGGCACCGTGGACGCCGCCCTGGGCAACCAGTCCGTGTTGCTCTACTCCCTCAAGGACGACGATCGCTTCGAGGTGGTCGAGTCGCTGCCCACGGGCGAGCAGCTCGGCATGGCGGTCGGCCCGCAGAAGGCGCAGCTCGGCTCCGCCGTGAACCGCGCGCTGCAGGAGCTGCGCAACGACGGCACCGTGGCCGAGCTCCAGGAGCGCTGGTTCGGTCAGGCACAGGAGGACTACCGATGAGCACGCAGGCCCCCGTCTCGCCGGCACCGGCCATGAAGCCCGGCCGCGCGCGCCGCCGTCGTCGGCTGTCCCTGATCATCCAGGCGGCCGTCTTCGTCCTCGCCCTCGTCGTCCTGGCCGTCCTCATCGACTGGGGCGCGCTCGCCGAGAACGTCCTGAACTTCCCCGCCGTGGCCCCGATGTTCCCCAACGTGATCCTCGTGGGGCTGGGCAACACGCTGTTCTACACGGTCACCTCGTTCGTCGTCGGCCTGCTGGGCGGCATCGTGCTCGCGCTCATGCGCCTGAGCTCGTTCGGCCCGTACCGGTGGCTGGCCACCGCCTACGTGGAGTTCTTCCGCGGCGTCCCCGCGCTGCTGGTGTTCCTCGCCTTCGGCTACGGGGTGCCCTTCGCGTTCGGGGTGTCCTGGCCGATCCCCGTCGTCGTGATGGTGGCCCTGGGCATGGTCTCGGCCGCGTACATCGCCGAGACCCTGCGTGCCGGCCTGCAGGCGGTGCCCCACGGCCAGATGGAGGCGGCCCGGTCCCTCGGCATGCCGACGTGGCGGGCCATGGTCACCATCGTGATCCCCCAGGCGTTCCGCATCGTGCTGCCGCCGCTCACCAATGAGGTCATCCTCCTGACCAAGGACTCCTCGCTGGTCTACGTGCTCGGCCTGGCCGCGCACGAGTACGAGCTCACCAAGTTCGGTCGCGACGGCATCTCCGCCCTCGACGCCGGCATGACGCCGATCCTTGTGGCCGGCCTGTTCTACCTCGTGATCACCGTGCCGCTGTCCCTGTTGGCCCGCCGGTTCGAGGCCCGTTCGACCAAGAAGGGGCACTGAGATGGCCCAGCAGAACCCCATCACCGGATCCTTCGGCGCGGTGGCCGCCGCGGACGCCGCCGGCGTGCACGTGGCCGGCCTCAACAAGTCCTTCGGCGCCAACCACGTGCTGCGCGGCATCGACCTCGACGTCGCCCCCGGCGAGGTCGTGTGCCTGATCGGCCCGTCCGGCTCGGGCAAGTCCACCCTCCTGCGCTGCGTGAACCTGCTGGAGAAGCCCGACTCGGGCGTCGTCACGGTCGGTGAGTTCACGGTCACGGACGAGGACGTGGACCTGGACGTGCTGCGCCGGCACGTGGGCATGGTGTTCCAGCAGTTCAACCTGTTCCCGCACCTGTCCGTGCTGGAGAACTGCACCGTGGCCCAGCTCAAGGTGCTCAAGCGGGGCAAGGCCGAGGCGGTGGACGTCGCCCGTCGGCAGCTGGCCCGCGTGGGCCTGGCCGAGCTCGAGGACCGCTACCCGGACCAGCTCTCCGGCGGTCAGCAGCAGCGCGTGGCGATCGCCCGTGCGCTGGCCATGGACCCGCAGCTGATGCTCTTCGACGAGCCCACCTCGGCCCTCGACCCCGAGACCGTCGGCGACGTCCTGGCGATCATGCGTCAGCTGGCCCGCGACGGCATGACCATGCTCGTGGTCACCCACGAGATGGGCTTCGCCCGCGAGGTGGCCGACCGGGTCGTGTTCATGGACGGCGGCGTCGTGGTGGAGGCCGGCCCGGCCGCCGCGGTGATCTCCGATCCCCAGCAGCCGCGCACCCAGGACTTCCTGCGCCGCGTGCTGCACCCCACCGAGATCGATCTCTGAGCCTGCCCGCCCGCCGTGCCCCGGTGGGCGGGCGCATGCGTGAGGGGCCCCGCCTGGACCGTGGTCCGGGCGGGGCCCCTCAGGCATGCGGCGGGGGCGTCAGGCCTTCTTGCGCAGCTTCTTCAGCTCGTCACGGGCCTCGCGCAGCGCGGCGACCTGCTCCTCACGGGCGGCGTGGATCGCGGCGACCTTCTCGTCCTGGGCGTCGCGGATGGCCTGCACCTTGGCGTCGCGGGCGCCCTCGATGCGGGCGGCACGCTTCTTGGCGGCCTTGCGGCGCTTGCCGGGGCGGTTGGCCACGGAGTCGGCGGCGATGGCCAGGCCGGAGCCGACCAGGAAGATGTCCTTGGCGACGGCGGTGCCCTCCTGGGACGGGCGCACGCCGTCCGCCTCGGTCATCTCCGGGGTGTTCAGGTACATGGAGAACAGGCCGCCGGAGAACGCGGTCAGGGCGGAGCCGGCGAGCCAGCCCGGGACGAACGGGGCCAGCAGGGCCGAGCCCACGCCGATCTCGGTGGTCACGAGGAACTTCTTGAACTGCTCCGGTGACAGGTTGGCCAGCGCGGGCAGGCCGCGGGCGCTCATGTCGCGCAGGCCCTGGGCCTGCTCCGCGGAGATGCCGCGCTTGTTCAGGCCGGAGTTCAGGATGAACGCGCCGGAGGCCAGGCGCAGCGGAATCTGGACGATGCTCATGGAGTCTTCCTTCCAGTAGGGCCCGCGGCACGCACGTGGAGTGGGGTGTGGCGCGAACGGTCGGTGAGCGGTCTGCACCTCCGACAGTACCAACGGCAGCCCGCTCCCGCCCGCCCGGAGGCGCGGCTGTGCGCGCAGAGCGGACGACGTCGGCGCCTCCACCACGTCGCGGAGGCGGTCGATGATGGACAATGGGGCGCATGCTCCCCCTCGTCGCACCCCTGACCGTGGCCGCCGCCGCGCCCACCGACTACGGCTGGCTCGGCAACATCGTCGTGGACATCATGGAGGCGGTCGGCCCGATCGGCGTCGGCCTGGCCGTCTTCGCGGAGAACATCTTCCCGCCCATCCCGTCCGAGGTGATCCTGCCCCTGGCAGGCTTCACCGCGGCCGGCGGCGCCTTCAGCCCGCATGCCGCGCTGGTCTGGGCGACGGTCGGCTCGATCGTCGGAGCGCTGGCCCTCTACGGCCTCGGCGCGTGGCTCGGCCGCCACCGCATGTACCGCCTCGCGGACCGCATGCCGCTGGTGGACATGGAGGACGTGGCCAAGACCGAGCGCTGGTTCATCCGATACGGCTACTGGACCGTGTTCCTGGGCCGCATGGTCCCCGTGTTCCGCTCCCTGATCTCCATCCCCGCGGGCATCGAGCGGATGAACCTCGCGAAGTTCACCCTGTTCACGGCGCTGGGCTCCCTGATCTGGAACGCGATCTTCGTCTACGGCGGCTACGCGCTCGGGGAGCGGTTCCACGTCGTCTCCGAGTACGCGGACGTCTTCTCCAACATCGTCCTGGTCCTGATCCTGGCCTTCCTCGCGATCTGGGTGGTCCTGCGCCTGCGCCGTGACGCCCGCCGCCGGAACGACCCGGACTGGCGCCCGCCGACCGCGGATGAGATGGCCGCCCGCGTCGAGGCCATCCTGGAGTCCTCCGACCACCGGAAGTGAATCGCATGCACCCCGTCCTGCCCTCCCCCCGCCGTGGCCGCGCGGCCCTCGGCCTGGCCGCCGTCGCCCTGGTGACGCTGAGCGCCTGTGCCCGCACCGAGCCGCAGCCTGAGCCTGCGCCCGCCACGACGGCGGCCTCCGCCCTGCCGTCCATGGACATGGCCCCGTTCACGGTCGAGGTCCCCTCGCACGACCTCGAGCGGGTGCCGGAGGCGAGCGTCGCCGTGCTCGAGGGCGAGGACCCGGACCACCACGGGGCGTGGCTGCAGGTGCCCGGGGCGCCGGCCTGGACGGAGGCCATGGCCGAGGCCGTGCGCGCCCAGATCGACCAGTACCGCCGGGACACCGACCCGAGCGCGGACCCGCGTCTGGAGATCCAGCCGCAGCTCGCCGTCGTGGCCGAGGACATCGCCGCGGCCCGACTGCTCGCCACGGAGCGGCGCGGCACGGACTCCGTGTCCACCTCGCACGTGATCTGGTACTCGGCCCGCGAGGACCGCGTGCTCGAGACCGCCGATCTCTTCACCCCCGACGGCTGGGACGCGTTCCGCGCCGAGGTGCGCCAGCGCATGGCCAACGACCCGGACGTGATCGGCTCGCGCCTGGACTCGGCGGTCGACGCCCCGGAGCAGGTGGAGAACCGTCGCGTCTGGGACGCGGTGGTCTTCCTGCCGGACGGCAGCCTGATGCTCGAGGCGGACCAGGCGTCCATGGCGCCGGCCGCCGCGGGCGTGCTGACGGTGCGGATCCCTCGGGACACGGCGACCGCCTGGCTGTCCGACCTGGGCCACGTCGCCGCGGACGCCGCCTCCGCCCCCGCCGACCTGCGTCTGCCGGACCGCTCCACCCCGACCCCCGAGGAGCAGCAACCGGAGCCACCCCGACGTCCCCGAGCCCGTCCGGTCCGTCCACGAGCGCGTCCGGTCCGTCCACGAGCGCGCCGGCCACGGACCCTGCGCCGGACCCGACCGAGTCCGCACCCGAGCCGACCGCCACCACGGCCTCCGCGTCCGCGTCGCCCACGTCGGGGGACCGCTCCAGCAGCACCCCCTGACCCCGGCGCCGGGCGCCGTCGTCGGCCGCGGTCTGCACCGTCGACGCGCGGCCGTGGCAGGATCGGGGCGATGACTGAGCACCTGCCCCGCCCCTGCCCGGACGCACCCGGCCCCGACGCCGTGCCGCCGCCCGCCGAGCGCGTCCACGCGCACGACCACAATCGGGACAAGGACCCCGCCCTCGTCCGACGGGAGCCGGTCTCCTTCGTCCGGCGCGGCGCGCGCCTGAACGCGGGGCGACAGGCGGTGTGGGACCGCCAGGCGGAGCGGGTCCTCGTGGACGTGCCCCGCGGCCGCGGCGCCACCTCGGTGGACGCCCGGGCCCGACTGGACTGGGCGGGGGTGTTCGGGCGCGAGGCTCCCCTGCTGGTGGACATCGGCTCGGGGCTGGGCGAGTCCACGGCGCAGGCCGCCGCCGACCGGCCGGACTGGAACGTGCTCGCCGTCGAGGTCTACGTGCCCGGCCTGGCCGCGCTCATGACGCGCGTGGAGCAGCAGGGCCTGGAGAACGTCCGCGCCGTGGAGGCCAACGCGCCCGAGCTGCTGGACGCCCTGCTCACGCCCGGCTCCGTCTCCGAGGTGTGGGTGTTCTTCCCGGACCCGTGGCACAAGAAGCGGCACCACAAACGCCGTTTGGTCTCCCCCGCCTTCGCCGATCGCGTGGCGCGGGTGCTCGCCCCCGGCGGGGTGCTGCGGCTGGCGACGGACTGGTCGGGCTACGCCGTGCAGATGCGCGAGGTGCTCGAGGCGCACCCGGGGTTCGAGAACCTCTTCCCCGGGCGCGCCGCGGGCGAGGACTCCCCGCTCACGCGGGTGCGCCGCGAGGGCAGGGAGACCGAGGTGGGTGCCCAGCCGCTGCCCGCGGGCTGGGAGAGCGCGGCCGAGGAGGAGCGCCCGCTGCGGGCCGGCCTGGGCGAGGCGCGGGCCGGCGCGGCGGCCGCGGACCCCGTGGACCACGACGGCGGCTGGGCGCCCCGGTTCGAGGGCCGACCGATCACGAGCTTCGAGGCGAAGTCCCAGCGGGCCGGGCGGCTCGTGTTCGACCTGGCGTACCGCCGGCGCTGAGCACGGGGCCCGACGGGGTCGCTCAGACCGGGGCGACCGGCCCGGCCGGGTCGGCACCGTCCGGGACGGGCGGCAGCGGCAGGCCGGCGGTCACCCGGGCGGTCGCCGCGAGCGTCACGGACCCGACGTCCCGGTAGCCCCTCGGGGCGTCCTCGGGGGCCGTCGGCGACCAGCGGGCCGTCTGGTGGCCGCGGACGGCGGCCCCCGCCAGACCGGGCCGCGGGGCCACCGGCAGCGCGGCGGCGTCCGTCCAGTCTCGACGTCGGCCCACCGTGCGGCCGACCCGGGCGAGGAGGTCGCCCGGGGCCAGGGCACGGAACGTCCGTCCGGACCGCAGGCCGAGGTGCGCGGCCCGGGCCGCCAGGGCGGTGGGCAGGCCGACCGTGCCCGAGACCACGAGGGCCTCGACGGGACGCTCGGCCGGCCACGGGGCCTCCGCGTCGTCGGGCTGCAGGCCCCGGTCCGCGAGCAGGCGCAGGGCGTGCGCGGCCACGAGCGAGCCGTACGAGTGGGCCTCCACGGCCCCGTGCACGGCGGTCCCGCGGGCGCGCAGGGCCGGGGCGACATCGTCGTCCTCCCCCGGCCCGTGGCGCAGGAACTCCCACCAGGCCCGCACATCCGCGGCGAGCATCGCGCCGCCGCGCCGGCCGGGGCCGTCGAGCACCACCCGCCAGGGCGTGGGTGCGGGGTAGCCGAGCCACCCGATGACGACGGGGCGGGGTGCGCCGGCGGCGCGCTGGGCGGCGGCGAGGTGGGCGGCCTCCCGGGCCGTCCCCCACATGGCCGTCTGGGGGCGGATGCCCATGCCGGAGACGAGCCAGGTCAGGTGGGTGGCGGTCACGGGGTCCCCCGCGGCGACCACCGCGCGCGGCCCGTCCGGGCCCTCGAGGACGTAGTCCAGCAGATGCCGGGCGGGCAGGTGCGGGTCCATGCCCTCCGGCTTGAGGGCGTGGACGATCCCGTCCAGGGCGCTCCGGGCCTGCCGGCCGAGGCCGTCGCGCCGGGCCATGTCGGCGCGCAGCCGCTCCTGCACGCGGGACCGCGCGGCCGCCCCGAACGACGCCCGGCTCAGTCCTGCTCGGACTGCCACGTGGGCACCCGTCGGAGGCCTGCGACGCCGGAGGGCAGCCTCCGCAGGCCGCTCGGGCAGGCCTCGCCCGCGGTGTCCGCCCCGGCCCGTGCCGCGGCGTGACGGCGGACGGCCATCCGGTCGGCGTAGCGGGCCGAGACGTCACCGCCGGAGCCCACGGTGAAGACGCGGGCCAGGCGGGAGGCGTGGTGGAGGCGGTCCACCTGGGCAGCCAGCTCGACCACGGTGTCCTGCAGCTGCTCGACCTCGCGCTGCAGCGCGATCACGCGGCGGATGCCCTCCAGCGAGATGCCTTCGCGGCTCAGGGTCTGCACGGTCTGCAGCCGCTCGACGTCGGCGAGGGAGTAGCGGCGGTGCCGTCCGTCCTGGCGGGCGGGGACCACGAGGCCGAGCCGGTCGTACTGGCGCAGGGTCTGCGGATGCATGTCCGCCATCTCGGCGGCCACGGAGATCACGAAGACCGGGGCGTGCCGGTCGGGACCCCCCTCGCGGCCCCGGTCCGCACGGGCGGCGCCGTCGCGGGCGCTCACCAGGCTGCCCTCCGGGCCAGCTCCCGCCGCGGATCGTCGCCGGCCGTGGCGGACTGCAGGGCCTCGACGGCGGCGCGGGCGTCGTCGTTGAGCGTGGTGGGCACGGTGACGCGCAGCTCCACGAGCAGGTCACCCGTCGTCGTCCCGCGCTCGACACCGCGGCCCTTCAGGCGCAGCACGCGGCCACACTGGGAGCCCGCCGGCACCTTCACCTTCACGGGGCGCTCCAGCGTCGGCACCTCGATCGTGGCGCCGAGGGCGGCCTCGGGGAAGGTGATCGGCACGGTGATCCGCAGGTCGTCCCCGTCCCGGCGGAAGAACTCGTGCTCGCGCACGTGCACGGTGACCAGCAGGTCGCCGCGGCCGGCCGGGCCGGGCGAGCCCTTGCCGCGGGCACGGACCTTCTGGCCGTCGCGGATGCCCTTCGGGATCTTCACCTCGATCGTCTCGCCGTCCGGGCCGCGCAGGGACACCGTGGTGCCCTGGATCGAGCCGCGGAAGGAGATCGTGGTGGTGGCGGTGCGGTCCGCGCCCTTCGTGGGGCGCGGCCGCGCGTAGCCGGCGTCACCGAAGCCGCCGGGGCCGAAGCCGCCGGTCTGGCCGGCGGCGCCGCCGAACATCCCGCTGAACAGGTCCGACAGGTCGGGCCCGGACTGCGTGGTGCGGGGGCCGCCCCCGCCGCCGAACATGCCGCCGAAGACGTCCTCGAAGCCGCCGCCGCCGGCACCGCCCGGGGCGGAGAACCGGGCGCCGCCGCCCATCGCGCGGATCGCGTCGTACTCCTGGCGCTCCTGGGGGTCGCTCAGGACGGCGTACGCCTCCGAGATCTCCTTGAACTTCTTCTCGGCCGCCTCGTCCCCGGGGTTCTGGTCCGGGTGGTGGGTGCGGGCGAGCTTGCGGTAGGCCTTCTTCACATCCGCATCGGAGGCGTCCTTGGACACCCCCAGGGTCGCGTAGAAGTCCTTGTCCATCCAATCCTGCGAGGCCATGGTGCCTCCTCTCGTGTGCATCGGTCAGGGGGTCGGCCGGCGGCGGGGTGGGCCGCCGGCCGACGGGGTCACTCGTCTCCGGCGGAGACCATCACCTGGGCGGCGCGCAGCACGCGGCCGTCCCGGACGTAGCCGTTGCGGAAGACCTGGACCACGTGGTCCGCGGGCACCTCCGCGTGCGGCTGGCGCATCACGGCCTCGTGCAGGGCCGGGTCGAACTCGACGCCGGCCAGCGCCGCCTGGTCGTGGCGCTCGAGGCCGAGGCCGGCCAGGACGGTGTCGAGCTTGGTCGCGATGGCGGCGAACGGGCCGTCCGTCAGGTCGCCGGCGGCGCGGGCGGCGTCGATGTCGTCGAGCACCGGCAGCAGCGCGGTGACGGCCTTGAGCACGCCGGCGTCCCTGGCCAGGTCGCGGTCGCGGTCCACGCGACGCTTGTAGTTCACGAACTCGGCCTGCAGACGTCGCAGGTCGGTCTCGAGCTCGGCCTCGCGGTCCGAGGCCGCGGGCTGCGGCGCCTCGGTCCCGGCCTCCGCGCCGGCCTCGTCGAGGATGCGCTCGGCCTGGGCGAGGGCGTCGCCGTCCTCGGCCTGCTCGGCCGCGCTCTCAGCGGAGACACGGGGCTCACCGGTCTCGGGGTCGATGCGGCGACGGTCGTTGAACACGATGGGCTCCTCCTCGGAGCCGCGCTCGGCGTCGGAGGAGCCGTGCGGACGCTGCTGGTCGGCGCTCATGGTGTGTCCTTTCGAAGCGGGTGGGCGCGGCGGGTCCGCCGCGCGGGGGTGGTGCGGGAAGGCCGGCGGGCTGGCCCGGCAGGGGCGCTGCCGGGCCGGCCCGCCGGCGTCGTGGGCCTCCGGGCGGGGCGGGCGTGGACGCCCGCCCCGGCCCCGGGGTGTCAGGCCTTCTTCTCGTCGTCCTCGTCGACCACCTCGGCGTCGACGATGTCCTCATCGTCGCCCTGCGGGGCGGCGGACTCGGCGCCGGCGTCGGCCGACTCCGCGCCCTGCTGGGCGTAGAGGGCCTCGCCGATCTTGACCTGGGAGGCCTGGAGCTTCTCGAACGCGGCGGCGACCTCGTCGTCGTTGTCCTGCTTCTCCAGGGCGGCCTTCAGGGCGTCGACGTCGGCCTGCACCTCGGTCTTGACGTCCTCGGGCAGCTTGTCGCCGTTGTCCTGCAGGAGCCTCTCAACGGAGTAGGCGGACTGCTCCGCCTGGTTGCGGCGCTCGGCGGCCTCGCGGCGCTTCTTGTCCTCGTCCGCGTGGGCCTCGGCGTCCTTGACCATGCGGTCGATGTCCTCCTTGGACAGCGAGGAGCCGCCCGTGATGGTCATCGACTGCTCGGTGCCGGTGCCCTTGTCCTTCGCGGAGACGTGCACGATGCCGTTCGCGTCGATGTCGAACGTGACCTCGATCTGGGGCATGCCGCGCGGGGCCGGGGCGATGCCGGTCAGCTCGAAGGTCCCCAGCGCCTTGTTGTCCCGGGTGAACTCGCGCTCGCCCTGGAAGACCTGGATGGACACGGAGGGCTGGTTGTCCTCGGCCGTGGTGAACGTCTCGGAGCGCTTGGTCGGGATGGCCGTGTTGCGCTCGATGAGCTTGGCCATCACGCCGCCCTTGGTCTCGATGCCCAGCGACAGCGGGGTCACGTCGATCAGGAGCACGTCCTTGCGCTCACCGGCGAGCACGCCCGCCTGCACCGCCGCGCCGATGGCGACGACCTCGTCCGGGTTCACGCCCTTGTTGGGCTCCTTGCCGCCGGTCAGCTCCTTCACCAGGTCGGAGACGGCGGGCATGCGGGTGGAGCCGCCGACGAGGATCACGTGGTCGATGTCGGAGACCTTGACGCCGGCCTCCTTGATGACGTCCTCGAACGGCTTGCGGGTGCGCTCGAGCAGGTCCTTGGTGAGGTCCTGGAACTTGGCGCGGGACAGGTGCTCGTCCAGATGCACCGGGCCCTCGGGGGTCACGGACAGGTACTGCAGCGAGATGCTGGTGGAGGTGGCCGAGGAGAGCTCCTTCTTGGCCTGCTCCGCGGCCTCCTTCAGACGCTGCAGGGCGATCTTGTCCTTGGACAGGTCCGCGCCCTTGGACTTGGCCTGCTGGAGCAGCCAGTCCACGATCCGCTGATCCCAGTCGTCGCCGCCGAGGCGGTTGTCGCCGGCGGTGGCGCGCACCTGGATGGTGGCGAAGTCGTCCTCGTCCTTGGCGACCTCGAGCAGGGACACGTCGAAGGTGCCGCCGCCCAGGTCGAAGACCAGGATGAGCTCGTCCTCCTTGCCCTTCTCCAGGCCGTAGGCCAGCGCGGCCGCGGTGGGCTCGTTGATGATACGGGTGACGTTCAGGCCCGCGATCTCGCCGGCCTCCTTGGTGGCCTGGCGCTCGGCGTCGTTGAAGTAGGCGGGCACGGTGATCACCGCGTCGGTGACCTTCTCACCCAGGTACTCCTCGGCGTCGTGCTTGAGCTTCATCAGCGTGCGGGCCGAGATCTCCTGCGGGGTGTACTTCTTGCCGTCCACCTCGGTGGTCCAGTCGGTGCCCATGTGGCGCTTGACGGACGCGAAGGTGCGCTCGGGGTTGTTGACGGCCTGGCGCTTGGCGACCTCGCCGACCAGGACGTCCCCGCCCTTGGAGAACGCGACGACGGACGGGGTGGTGCGGGCGCCCTCGGCGTTCGCGATGACGACCGGGTCGCCACCCTCGAGGGCGGCGACGACGGAGTTGGTGGTGCCGAGGTCGATGCCGACTGCACGGGACATGATGGGGTCCTTCCTGTCTGACGGTGAAGCGGGGGCCGGACCCGCGGGCCGGGGCACCGGCGCCGCAGGGACTTGAGCCTTCATGACTCAGGTTGCCACCGGGGCGGTGGACTGTCAAGTGAACCTGAGTCGACTTCACTCACTTCTGCTTCTGCGAGGGTCAACGCGGGCCGTCCGCTATCCATTCCCGGGGCCCGGGTCCATCCCTGATCCGTCCCGGTGCAGGCGCCGGGCCCTGGAAGCGCGCGGGTCTCGCGCGGTTGAATGGCGGAACACGGGGCGTCGCCGACGGCGCGCCCGTCCCGACGGAGAAGGAGCACCACCATGGCCGAGAAGAACGCCGCCGAGTACACCGTCCCGGGCCTGTCCCTGAGCACGGGCCGCCGCACCGCCGAGATCCTCCAGGGCCGCCTGCACGCCCTCAACGACCTGCAGCTCACCCTGAAGCACGCCCACTGGAACGTCGTGGGCCCCGGCTTCATCGGCGTACACGAGATGCTCGACCCCCAGATCGAGCTGGTCCGCGCGATGGTGGACGTCCTCGCCGAGCGCATCGCCACCCTCGGCGTCTCCCCCGCCGGCACCCCGGGCGCCCTCGTGGCCGCCCGCACGTGGGACGACTACACGCTGGGCCGCGCGTCGACCCTGGAGCACCTGGCCGCGCTGGACCTCGTCTACGACGGCGTCGTGACGGACCACCGCGCCGCGATCGACGCCACCGAGGACCTCGACCCGGTCACGCAGGACATCCTCATCGACCAGGTGGCCCAGCTCGAGCTGTTCCAGTGGTTCATGCGCTCGTTCCTGACCACCGACGACGGCCGGCTGAGCAGCGCAGGCACCACCACCGAGGCCGCCGCCGCGGGCCGCGTGAAGGGCGCCCAGTCCGCGCCCGCCCCGAAGGCCGGGCGCACGAAGAAGTCGGACGCGAAGAAGTCCAAGAAGAAGTGACCGCGCGCCCCTGAGGCGCCCGTGCACCGGAGGGGCCCGACCGCACTGACGGTCGGGCCCCTCCCTCCTGCGCGGTTCAGTCGACCTTCGCCGGCCACCACACCTTCGGGCCGATGTCCCGCACGAGCGCCGGGATCAGCAGGGAGCGCACGATCAGCGTATCGAGCAGCACGCCGAACGCGACGATGAACGCCAACTGCACCATGAACATCAGCGGGATCACCGCGAGCGCGGCGAAGGTGGCCGCCAGCACGACGCCGGCCGAGGTGATGACCCCGCCCGTGACGGTGAGGGCGCGCAGCACGCCCGCCCGCGTGCCGTGCCGCGGCGTCTCCTCCCGCGCCCGGGTCATCAGGAAGATCGTGTAGTCGATCCCGAGCGCCACGAGGAAGACGAAGCCGTACAGCGGCACGGTGGGGTCGGCGTCCTCGAAGCCGAACACGTGCCGGAACACGAGGGCCGAGACGCCCAGGGCCGCGCCGAAGCTGACCACGGTGGCCGCCACGAGCAGCACGGGTGCCAGGAGCGAGCGCAGCAGCACCGCGAGGATGACCAGCAGCATCGCGAGGATCAGCGGGATGACGACCCGCAGGTCGCGCTGCGTGGTGACGTTCGTGTCCAGCGCCTGGGCCGCCGGGCCGCCCACGAGGATCTCGCCCGTGGCCGGGAGGTCCGCGAGCCGGTCGCGCAGGCGGGCCACGGTCTGCTGCGCGGCAAGGGACTCGCCCGGGTCCGCCAGGGTGGCCGAGACCAGCACGCGGCCGTCCACCACGCGGGGCTGCGGCTCCGGCGCGGACGCGGCGCCCGCCCCGCCCTCCGCGTCGGTCACGCCCGGGGGTGGGCCCGCGGCGGCCTCGGGGGCGTCCGTGGTGACCTCGGCCTCGGCCACGCCGGGGTCCTCCGCGACGGCGGCGAGCACCGCCTCCGCGTCCCCGGCCGGGGCGAGGATCTGGGCGGGGGCGCCCGCGCCGGCGTCGAAGTGCTCGCTCAGCAGGGCCTGGGCCTGCCGGGCGTCGGAGTCGCCGAGCAGCACGTCCTCCTGGGCGACGCCGTCCGCGCGCAGCTGCAGCAGACCGCCGCAGAGGGCGAGGAGCACGACCGTCGTGGCGACCCAGACGAGACGGGGCCGGCGCGCGACGACGGCGCCCACCCGCGTCCACACCCCGTGGTCCTCCTCGAGGCCGGCGACGGGTCGGCCCGCGCCGTCGAGCGGCGGGGTGAAGGCCCGGCCCCGGGCGGCTCTGCGCTGCGCGCGACGGCGAGCGCGCTCGGGGGACGGGATCGTGGGCCAGAAGGCGGCACGCCCGGTCAGCCGCAGCAGCGCCGGCAGCAGGGTCAGGGCGGCGAGCCACGCGAACGCCACACCCGTGGCGGCCACGGGGCCGAGGGAGCGCGTCGAGTTGAGGTCCGAGGCCATCAGGATCAGCAGGGCGAGGGCCACGGTCGAGGCGGACGCGGTGATCGCGCCGAAGGACCCGCGCACGGCGGCCCGCAGCGCCTCCCCGACGTCCGCCCGGACCAGCAGCTCCTCGCGGTGCCGGGCCACGAGCAGGAGGCAGTAGTCGGTGGCCGCGCCGATCACGAGGATCGAGAGGATGCCCTGGGCCTGGCCGTTGAGCTGGATCCAGCCCGCCAGTGCCATCCCGTAGACGGCCACGATCGCGCCGCAGAGCGCGGCCACGGCCGTCAGGAGCACGAGGACCGGCAGCAGGACGGAGCGGTAGACCGCCACGAGGATCACGAACACCACCGCGAGCGCCACGAGCAGCAGCAGCCCGTCGATGCCCGCGAACGCGCCGCCCAGCTCCGCGACCAGGCCCGCCGGACCGCCCACGTGCCACTCGGTGTCCGCGGCCACGGTGCCGGCGAGGGCGGGGTCGGCGGCCGCCGGGTCCGCCACGACCTCCCGCAGGTCGGCCACCACGTCGGCCACGGGCCGCTCGGCCCCGGCCGAGGAGTCGACGAAGGCCAGGAACTGCACCGCCGCGCCGTCGTCGGAGGGGATCGGGCCGGCGACGTCGGTCACGCCCGGCACCTCGCCCAACCGGCCCGCGAGGTCCGCGAGCGCGGGGAAGGCGGCCGCGGGGTCCGCGGTGCTCGCCGGGCCCACGACGACGGCGGGCACGGCCTCGCCGTCCTGGAACGCCGCCGCCTCCTGTCCCGCGCGGGTGGACTCGGCCGACGCCGGCAGGAAGGTGGCCTGGTCGTTCGAGGAGACGTCGCCGATCCTGCCGAACACGGGGCCGCCCAGGCCGAGCACGGCGAACCAGACCACGGCCAGCGCCGCGGCCAGGCCCAGCCGCAGCCCCCGAGGGGGACGCCCCGTGGCGGCGGGGGTGCGGAAGGCGGAGAGGTCGGGCGGGGTGGGCATGCCCCGAGCGTAGGGGATGGTTCGATGATCAAACAACCATGGGGGCTGGCTAGACTCCCGGCCATGACCACGCAGCCCCCCTCCGCCCCCGCGGAGCACCTCGCCGTGGTCCACGCCCTGCGCGTCTTCAGCGAGAGCGCGGAGCACGCCGTCGACGAGGCCGGCCGCGGCGTCGGCCTGCACCGCACGGACCTCAGAGCCCTCGCGTACCTGATGGCCCGCGCGGCGGCCGGTGAGCCCGTCACGGCCTCGGACCTCGGCGCCCACCTGCACCTCACCCGGGCCTCGGCCACCGCCCTCGTGGACCGCCTGGCCGCCGCGGGCCACGTCCGCCGCCACCGGGACGAGGGCGACCGGCGGCGCGTGCTGGTGGAGCACACGGACACGGCCCGCCGCGACGGACAGCGCGCGTTCGAACCGATGTCCCAGCGGCTGAGCGCCGCCCTCGAGGGGTTCTCCGCCGCGGAGCTGCGGGCCGCGGTGCGGGTGCTCGAGGCGGCCACCGCCGCACTGACGGACCCCGCCCCGGAGGACCCGTGACCCGACCGGCGCTCATCGGCCTGGACGGCCGCTCGGGGTCGGGCAAGACCGTCCTCGCCGCCGCGCTCGCGGCCCGGATCGCGCCGTTCGCGCGCGTCGAGGTGATCGAGATCGAGTCCATGTACCGGGGCTGGGACGGGCTGGCCGCCGCGGTGGACGACGACGGCCCCTACCCGGGCGTCGTGCGCGCGCTGCGGGAGCGGGGCACGGCGACCTGGACCACGTGGGACTGGCACCGCGCCGCCCCCGGCCCGCCGCGGCGGACCGCGCCGGCCGACGTCGTGGTGTGCGAGGGCGTGGGTGCGCTCAGCACCGCCGCCCGACCGCTGCTCGACCTGGCGGTGTGGCTCGAGCTCGAGACCCCCGCGCGACGCACGCGGGCGCTGGCCCGGGACGGTGAGACCTTCGCCCCGCACTGGGACCGCTGGGCCGCACAGGAGGAGGACTACCTGGCCCGGCACGCCCCGCGCGCCGCGGCGGACCTGATCCTGCGTCTGCCCTCCGCCTGACGGCGGCGGTGCCCGGGGCCGGGGGCGTCGGGGTCTGCGTGCGGGCCGGTCGGGCGCCCGCGCTGGGACCGGAGCGGTTCGCTCCGCTTAGGTGTAGCATCGGAGGCGGCGCGCCGCGTCCGGCCGCGTCCCACCCCAGCGCACGGAGACCTCCCCTTCCCATGGCTACACTGCTCTACCGTCTCGGCCTCGGCGCCGCCCGCCGCCCCCTCCTCGTGATCCTCGCCTGGGTGCTCGCCCTGGCCCTCGCCGTCGGCGGGTTCCTCGCCTTCGGCGGCACGCTCTCCTCCACCGTCACCATCCCCGGCACGCCCACCGCCCAGGTCACGGACCGCCTCAAGGAGGAGTTCCCCGAGGCCTCCCGCGGCAGGGGCCAGGTCGTGTTCACCACCGAGGACGGCTCCCCCCTGACCGACGCCCAGCGCGAGCAGATCACCGCCCTGTTGGACGACGTCGCCGAGCAGCCGGCCGTGGAGGGCGTCGTGAACCCGTTCGAGGCCCAGGCCCAGCAGGACGACGCCCGCACCCGGCTGGACGAGGGCCGCACCGAGCTGGCCGACGGCGAGCAGCGCCTCGCGGACGGACGCCAGGAGATCGAGGACGGCCGGGCCGAGCTCGAGCGTCGCACGGCCGAGGCCGACGCGGCCGAGCAGCGCCTGGCCGAGGCCGCCGCCCAGCTGGAGGAGGGGCAGGCGAAGCTCGACGCCGCGCGCGCCGACCTCGAGGAGCGTGGCCTGGACGCCCTGCCGGCCGAGGCCCTGGCCCCGCTCCGGGAGGCCGAGCAGCAGGTGGCCGAAGGCCAGGAGCAGCTCGACGCCGGCCGCGCCGAGCTCGAGGAGCAGGCGGAGCGCCTCGAGGCCGGGCAGGCCAAGCTCGACGCACAGCGTCAGGAGCTCGAGGCCGCGCAGGCCGAGCTCGACGCCCGGTGGGCCGAGCTCGAGGCCGGGCAGGCCGAGCTCGACGCCCGGGCCGAGCAGCTGGCCGCGGGCCGCGCCGAGCTCGAGCAGGCCCGGGACGCCGCACTGGCCGAGGCCGAGGCCGCCGGCATCCCGGCGGAGCAGGTCACCGAGCAGTTCGCCGACCAGGAGGCGCAGCTCGCCGCCGCCGAGGCACAGCTGGCGGCCGGTCAGGACCAGGCCGACGCCGCCCGCGCCCAGCTGGAGGCCGCCCAGGCCGAGGCCGACGCGGGCGCCGAACAGCTCGCGGCCGCCCAGGCCGAGGCCGACGACGGCGCCGCCCGACTCGCCGCCGGCCGGCAGCAGCTGCAGGAGTCCGAGGCCGAGCTCGAGGCCGGCCGCGAGCAGGTGGCCGCGGGACGGCAGCAGGCCCTGGACGCGGCCGAGGCCGAGCTCGACGCGCAGCAGCAGAAGATCGACGAGGGCCGGGCCGAGTACGAGCGCGGCGTCGCCGAGCTCGAGGACGGCCGGGCCCAGCTGGCCGCCGGCGCGGAGCGCCTGGACCAGGCCGAGGCGGACCTCGCCGACGGCCGCGCCGAGCTGGAGGACGGCCGCGTCGAGGCCGAGCGCGGCGAGCGCACCCTGGCCCTCGCGGAGGACTTCCGCACCGTGTCCGAGGACGGCAGCACCGCCGTCGGGATCGTCACCTTCACCACGCCGACCCCGGACGTCACCGCCGAGGACAAGGAGGCGGTCACCGGCGCCCTCACCGGCGCGGACATCGACGGCGTCGCCGTGCATCCCTCCCAGGAGCTCAACGCCACCGTGTCCTCCCTGCTCGGCCCGGGCGAGGTCGTGGGCCTCGTGGTCGCCGCGATCGTGCTGGTGGTCATGCTCGGCACCCTCGTGGGCGCGGGTCTGCCGCTGGTCAACGCGCTGGTGGGCGTGGGCGTGGGCGCCGCCGGGGCGCTCGCGTTCTCCTCCGCCGTGGAGATGATCTCCGTGACCCCGGTGCTCGGGGTGATGCTGGGCCTGGCCGTGGGCATCGACTACGCGCTGTTCATCGTCAACCGGCACCGCCAGGAGCTGCGTCGCGGCACGGGCCTGCACGAGTCGATCGCGCTGGCCAACGGCACCTCCGGCAACGCCGTGGTGTTTGCCGGCATCACCGTGATCGTCGCCCTCGTGGGCCTGAACGTCACCGGCATCCCGTTCCTGGGCCTGATGGGCACCGTGGGCGCGGTCTGCGTGGCCGTGGCCGTGCTGGTGGCCGTCACCCTGACCCCGGCCCTGCTCTCCCTGGCCGGGATGCGGATCCTCTCGAAGAAGGAGCGGGCCCGCCTCGCCGACGAGGGTCCCGCCTCCGTCGCCGAGGGCTCCGCCGCCGTGCGCCGCGCCGGGCGCCGCTCGACCATGTCCACCCCGGCCGCGATCGCCTCGGCCCTGGCGGCCGTCGCCCTGCTGGTGCTCGTGGCCCTGCCGGTCGGCTCGATGCGCCTGGGCCTGCCGGACGGCGGGTCCGAGCCGGAGGGCTCCGACTCGCAGGTTGCGTACGAGCTCACCGCCGAGAAGTTCGGCGAGGGCTACAACGGCCCGCTCGTGGTGACCGTGGACCTGCCCGCCGGCCTGGACGAGGACGCGGCCGAGGACGCCCGCCTGGCGGTGGGCGAGCAGCTCGCCGGCCTCGAGCACGCGCACGCCGTGGTGCCCGCGGGCTTCAACGAGGACCGCACCGTCACCATGTTCCAGGTGCTGCCCGAGGAGGGCCCGAACGCCGTCTCCACCGAGGAGCTGGTGCGCGACCTGCGCGCCACCGAGCCGGCCGGCGAGGCCTCCAACCTCGGCGTGGCCGGCATGACCAGCGGGTTCATCGACGTCTCGGAGAAGCTCTCCGACGCCCTGCCCCTCTACCTGGGCGTGGTGGTGGGCCTGTCCCTGCTGATCATGGTGCTGGTGTTCCGCTCGATCCTGGTGCCGCTGATCGCCACCGGCGGGTTCGTGCTCTCCATGTTCGCCGCCATGGGCGGCGTGGTGGCCATCTACCAGTGGGGCTGGCTCGGCTCGGTGTTCGGGGTCCACAACCCCGGCCCCGTGCTCAGCTTCCTGCCGACCATCATGATCGGCGTGCTGTTCGGCCTGGCCATGGACTACCAGCTGTTCATCGCCTCCGGCATGCGCGAGGCCTACGCCCACGGCCTGCCCGCCCGCCAGGCCGTGCTGACCGGCCTGCGCTCGGGCCGGGCCGTCGTGATCGCCGCGGCGATCATCATGATCTCCGTGTTCGGCGGGTTCATCTTCGCCCACGACGCGATGATCCGCCCGATGGGCTTCGGCCTGGCCTTCGGCGTGCTGCTGGACGCGTTCGTGGTGCGCCTGCTCCTGATGCCGGCGCTGATGCACCTGCTCGGCGAGAAGGCGTGGTGGCTGCCGCGCTGGCTCGACCGGATCATGCCGGACGTGGACGTGGAGGGCGCCCAGCTCGAGCGCGCCCACGCCCCGGCGCAGCCCTCCGTCCCCGCCCCGGACGGCGGCGCCCACCGGGCCTGACC
>NZ_JABFAZ010000028.1:0-23144 GCF_017168505.1 Micrococcus sp. KRD077
CATCCGATGGAGCCCCATGAGCCCCGCCCACACCGCCACGCCCGCGGCACGTCCCGAGCCGACCCGCGAACAGGTCCGACGCTGGCGCCGCTACCTCGCCGACGAGATCGCCGAGGGCCAGATCTACCGCGACATCGCCGCTCGCAAGGACGGCGTGGAGCGCGACATCCTGCTCGGCCTCGCCGAGGCCGAGCGCCGCCACGAACAGCACTGGCGGGCCCTCCTGGGCGAGCACGCCGAGAACCCGCCGCGCCCCTCCCTGCACCGCATCCTGCTGCGCTGGCTCGCGCGGATCTTCGGCTCCGTGTTCGTGCTGGCCCTGGCCCAGCGCGCCGAGTCGGACACTCCCTACGCGGAGGACCAGGACGCCCCCGAGGGCATGGTGGCGGACGAGGCCATCCACGAGGAGGTCGTGCGCGGCCTCGCCGCCCGGGGTCGCGAGCAGCTGGCCGGCAACTTCCGCGCCGCCGTCTTCGGCATGAACGACGGGCTGGTCTCCAACCTGGCGCTCGTGATGGGCATCGGCGCGACGGGCGTGGCGCCGTCCGTGGTGCTGTTCACCGGCGTGGCCGGCCTGCTGGCGGGCGCGCTGTCCATGGCGGCCGGCGAGTACGTCTCGGTGCGGTCCCAGCGGGAGCTGCTCGAGGCCTCCTCCCCCACCCAGATCACCCTCGAGGCGGCCCAGCACCTGGACCTGGACCACAACGAGCTCAAGCTCGTCTACCTGGCCCGCGGCATGACGCCCGAGGATGCCGAGCACCGCGCGCTCGAGCGCCTCGGCTATCTCACGTGCGACTGCAACCCGCAGTTCTCCGCCCGTCCCGACGGCTCCCAGGGGCCGGTGGACCACTCGGACTCCTTCGCGGAGATCGGCTCGGCGTGGAGCGCCTCCCTGTCCAGCTTCGCGTTCTTCGCCTCCGGCGCACTCATCCCGATCCTGCCGTACATCTTCGGCATGTCCGGGCTGTGGGCCCTGGGCCTGGCGGCGGTGATGGTGGGCGCGGCCCTGCTCTTCACCGGCGGTGTGGTCGGGCTGTTGTCCGGCTCCTCACCGCTGGCTCGGGGCCTGCGCCAGCTCGCGATCGGCTTCGGCGCCGCTGCCGTGACGTACGTGCTCGGCCTGCTCTTCGGCGCGAACGTGGGCTGACGGGCGCCCACCGCCTGCTCCGCCCCGCACAGCACACGGCCCCTGCCCCTCAGGACGAGGGACAGGGGCCGTGGTGCATCCGCCTGCCGGTGCGGAGCGCCGGCATCGGCGCCCCCCACCGCGGGATCAGGCCTGGGCCTGCAGGATCTCCCGCATGAGCTGGGCGGTCTCGGACGGGGTCTTGCCGACCTTCACGCCCGCGGCCTCGAGGGCCTCCTTCTTGGCCTGCGCGGTGCCGGCGGAGCCGGAGACGATGGCGCCGGCGTGGCCCATGGTCTTGCCCTCCGGGGCGGTGAAGCCGGCCACGTAGCCGACGACCGGCTTGGTGACGTTGGCCTTGATGAACTCGGCCGCACGCTCCTCGGCGTCGCCGCCGATCTCGCCGATCATCACGATGGCCTGGGTGTCCGGGTCGGCCTCGAACGCCTCGAGGGCGTCGATGTGGGTGGTGCCGATGATCGGGTCGCCGCCGATGCCGATGGCGGTGGAGAAGCCGAAGTCACGCAGCTCGTACATCATCTGGTAGGTCAGCGTGCCGGACTTGGACACGAGGCCGATGGGGCCGGAGCCGGTGATGGTGGCCGGGGTGATGCCCGCCAGGGCCTCGCCCGGGGTGATGACGCCGGGGCAGTTCGGGCCGATGATGCGGGTCTTCGGCTTGCCGTCCTCGCCGGTCTTGGACTGGGACAGGGCGAAGAACTCGGCGGTGTCCTGCACCGGGATGCCCTCGGTGATGACCACGAGCAGCGGGATCTCGGCCTCGATGGCCTCGATGGCGGCGTCCTTGGCGAAGGCCGGCGGCACGAAGGCCACGGACACGTCCGCACCGGTCTTCTCCATGGCCTCCTTGACGGTGCCGAAGACGGGCAGCTCGACGGCGTTGCCGTCCTTGTCCTCGTGGGACACGGTGGTGCCGGCCTTGCGGGCGTTCACGCCGCCCACGATGTTCGTGCCGGCCTTGAGCATGAGGCGGGTGTGCTTGGTGCCCTCACCGCCGGTGATGCCCTGGACGATGACCTTGGAGTCCTTGTTCAGGTAGATCGACATAGCTGTTTCCTCAGTCTTTCCGAACGGTCAGTTCGCGGAGTGGGCGAGCTCGGCGGCCTTGTCGGCGCCCTCGTCCATGGTGGCGGCCAGGGTGACGAGCGGGTGGTTCGCCTCCTGCAGGATGCGGCGGCCCTCCTCCACGGCGTTGCCGTCCAGACGCACGACCAGCGGCTTGGTGGCGGTGTCGCCCAGGATCTCGAGGGCCTTGACGATGCCGTTCGCGACGGCGTCGCACGCGGTGATGCCGCCGAAGACGTTCACGAACACGGACTTGACCTGCTCGTCGCCCAGGATGACATCGAGGCCGTTGGCCATGACCTCGGCGTTGGCGCCGCCTCCGATGTCCAGGAAGTTGGCCGGCTTCACGCCGCCGTGGTTCTCACCGGCGTACGCGACGACGTCGAGGGTGGACATCACGAGGCCGGCGCCGTTGCCGATCACGCCGACCTGGCCGTCCAGCTTCACGTAGTTGAGGTCGTTGGCCTTGGCCTTGGCCTCCAGCGGGTCCTCGGTGCGCTCGTCGACGAGGGCGGCGTGGCCCTCGTGGCGGAACGCCGCGTTGTCGTCGAGGGAGACCTTGCCGTCCAGGGCGAGGATCGTGCCGTCGCCGGTCTTCACCAGCGGGTTCACCTCGACGAGGGTGGCGTCCTCCTTCTCGAAGACCTCCCAGAGCTTCTGGATGACCTCGGCGACGTCGGCGCGCAGCTCCTCGGGGAAGCCCGCCTCGGTGACGATCTTCTGGGCGGTCTCGGCGTCGATGCCGGTCAGCGGGGAGACGGGCACCTTGGCGAGGGCCTCGGGGCGCTCCTCGGCGAGCTGCTCGATCTCCATGCCGCCCTCGACCGAGCACATGGCCAGGTAGGTGCGGTTGGCGCGGTCCAGCAGCACGGAGAAGTAGTACTCCTCGGCGATGTCGGCGCCCTGGGCGATCATGACCTGGTGCACGGTGTGGCCCTTGATGTCCATCCCCAGGATGGCCTTGGCGTGCTCGTAGGCCTCGTCGGCCGTCTTGGCGACCTTCACGCCGCCGGCCTTGCCGCGGCCGCCGACCTTCACCTGCGCCTTGACGACGGTGACGCCGCCGATCTTCTCCGCGGCCGCCTTGGCCTCGTCCGGGGTCTGCGCAACGATGCCGGCCAGCACGGGGACGCCGTGCGCCTCGAACAGATCGCGCGCCTGGTACTCATACAGGTCCACGGTGGTGTGTCCTTCTTGGTCGAAGACAGGGTCTGCCGGCCTCGCCCGCGGGCGCGGCCGACGTCGACGCCCCCTCCGTGGCCGGGCCGGGCACGGGGGCACAGCAGGGCGGCGGACGGCGGCGTTCCACGGCTCACTCTAGTCCACACCCCGGAGAGACCGGGGAGTCGGCGGGCCGGTCCCGTCAGCCCTCGACCTTCGTCAGCGGGGCGTAGCGCAGCAGCAGCCGCTTCTGCGCCCCGGTGGCGTCGAAGGTGACGGTCGCGACGGTCTTGTCCCCCGCGCCCGCGACGGCGTCCACACGCCCCTCGCCGAAGGTCGCGTGGGAGACGCGGTCGCCCGGGCTGAGCGCCACGATCTCCTTCTGCGGCTGCACCCGGCTCGGCGCCTTCCCGCGCACCACGGCGGAGGGCACCGTGAGGTCCGCCGGCTCGTCCCCGCGGGTGAGGCGCTGGGGCCGCGCGCCGTCGTCGTCCCGGGACCGCCACGCCGGCCGGCCGCCCCCGAACCGCCCCGCGTACCGCGAGGTGCCGGCGCCGGTCAGGCTCAACGACCCGGCCGAGCGCGTGGTGCCCTCCCGCTCCCAGTCGATGAGCGTCTCCGGGATCTCCCCGAGGAACTGGCTGGGCGGGTTGAACTGGTGCTGGCCCCACAGCGAGCGTGCCTCGGCGCGCGTCAGGAACAGGCGACGGCGGGCGCGCGTCAGGCCCACGTACGCCAGGCGACGCTCCTCCGCGAGCTCCTTCTCGTCCGTCATCGAGCGGGCGTGCGGGAACACCCCGTGCTCCATGCCCGTCAGGAACACCACGGGGAACTCGAGGCCCTTGGCGGTGTGCAGCGTCATGAGCGTGACCTGGCCCTGCTGCTCCGCGAGCGCCTCGCCCTCCACGTCCGGGGCCGTGGGCAGCTGGTCCGCGTCCGCCACGAGCGCGACCTGCTCGAGGAAGTCGGACAGGGTGCCGTCCGGGTGCGACGTCTCGAAGGAGCGGACGACGGCGACGAGCTCGCCGAGGTTGTCCGCGCGGGACTCGTCCTGCAGGTCCTCGGACTCGCGGAGGGCGGCCAGCATGCCGGACTGCTCGAGGACGGCCTCCAGGACGGTGGCCGGGCCGGCGGACTCGGCGACCTGGCCGAGGTCGTCCATCATCTGCACGAAGCCACGGACGGCCTTGAGCGAGCGCGCGGCCATGCCGGGGGCGTTCTCGGCGTCGCGCAGGGCCGCGGAGAACGTGGAGCGGTTGCGCTCGGCCCACGCGGCGATGGCGCCCTCGGCCCGGTCCCCGATGCCCCGCTTGGGCTCGTTGAGGATGCGGCGCACGTTGACGTCGTCGTCGGGGTTGACGATCACCCGCAGGTAGGCGAGCGCGTCCTTGATCTCCTTGCGGTCGTAGAAGCGCGTGCCGCCGATGACGCGGTACGGGATGCCGCGCGTCACCAGCCGCTCCTCGAGCGCGCGGGACTGCGCGTTGGTCCGGTAGAACACGGCGACGTCGGCCGGGCGGATCCCGTCCTCGTCCTGCAGCCGGTCGATGGTGGTGGCGATCCACTCCGCCTCGGCGGACTCGTTCTCCGCGGCATAGCCGACGATCGCGGGGCCCTCCCCCTCGGCCGTCCACAGGCGCTTGGGACGGCGGTCCGGGTTGCGCTCGATCACCGCGTTGGCGGCGTCCAGGATGGTCTGTGTGGAGCGGTAGTTCTGCTCGAGCTTGATGGTGGCGGCGTCCGTGAAGTCCTGCTCGAACTCGACGATGTTGCGGATGTCCGCGCCGCGGAACGCGTAGATGGACTGGTCCGAGTCGCCGACGACCGTCAGCTCGCCGCCGGGGGTCTCCACGCCCTCGGGGTCGCCCGCCGGGCCGGAGAGGAGCCGGATCAGGCGGTACTGGGCGTGGTTGGTGTCCTGGTACTCGTCCACGAGGACGTGGCGGAACCGGCGGCGGTAGTTGTCCAGCACGCGCGGGAACGCCTCGAACATGTGGACCGTCATGCCGATCAGGTCGTCGAAGTCCAGGGCGTTGGCTTGGCGCAGGCGGGCCGTGTAGTCCCGGTAGACGGCGGCGACGGCGCGGCCCCACGGGTCCCCCTCGGCCACGGTGGCGGCGTAGTCGTCCGCCTCCACGAGCTCGTTCTTCAGGGAGCTGATGCGGTTCAGCAGGGCCTTGGGCGCGAAGCGCTTCGGGTCCAGCTCGTGCTGCTTGGCGACGGTGGTGACCAGGCGCAGGCTGTCCGCCGAGTCGTAGATGGTGAACGTGGACTTCAGCCCGATGTTGGCGGCCTCGTTGCGCAGCAGCCGCACGGCGGAGGAGTGGAACGTGGAGATCCACATCCGCTGGGCGGTGGGACCGATCAGCCCGGCCACACGCTCGCGCATCTCCGCGGCGGCCTTGTTCGTGAAGGTGATGGCGAGGATCTCGTGCGGCCGCGCCCGTCCGGTGGCGAGCAGCCACGCGATGCGGTGGGTCAGCACCCGGGTCTTGCCCGAGCCGGCGCCCGCGACGATCAGCAGGGGCGCCCCCGTGTGGGTCACCGCGGCTGCCTGCTGCGGGTTGAGCCCCGCCACGAGCGACTCCGGAGTGTGCGACGGCGCGGCCGGGCGGGCGTCCACGCCCCAGGCCTCGGGGTCGGCGGCGGCGCGCGTGACGGCCGGGGGCACGAGCCCGGGCAGGGCGGTCTCCGGGTCCGCCGGGCGGCGGGTGCGGTCGAGGTTCAGGGGCGTGCGTCCGAGCGCGGAGAAGAGGTCAGCCATGGCGGACCCAGTCTAGGCGCGGCCCCGGACGCGACAGGGGGCGCCGTCGTCGCCATCCCCCACCGCGCCGCCCCGCCCCACCCGCCGACCCCGCCGATCACCGGGGCGGTCGTGGCGTCGTCCTGGTGCTGGGCGTGGCCGTGACGGCGGTGTCCGCTCTGGCCCTGGTGGCCCTGCTGGTCGCGTACTTCCTGGCGTGGCCGGCGTCCCCGGCGCTGTTCGCGCTCGCGCTGTTCGGCCTGCCCGTCGGCTTCGGCCTGATGCTGCTGCACGTGGTGCTGGGCGCCGTCCGGCGCTCGCGCCCCTGAGCCGTCGGGCCAACGACGCCCCGTGACATCCAGCACCCTTTCAGGGTGTTCCCAGGTCGGGGCGGTTGACTGGGCCCCATGCAGCCTCAGAACCCCGAAGCACGCCTCCTGGTGGTGGACGACGAGCCCAACATCCGCGAGCTGCTCTCCACGTCCCTGCGCTACGCCGGCTTCGAGGTCACGGCCGCGGCCAACGGCCGGGAGGCCCTGGACGCCGCCGAGGAGTTCCAGCCGGACCTGGCCGTGCTGGACGTGATGCTCCCGGACATGGACGGCTTCACCGTGACCCGCCGCCTGCGCTCCGCCGGCCGTCACTTCCCCGTCGTGTTCCTCACCGCGCGGGACGGCACCGAGGACAAGATCACCGGCCTGACGGTCGGCGGTGACGACTACGTGACCAAGCCGTTCTCCCTCGACGAGGTGGTCGCCCGCATCCGCGCCGTGCTGCGCCGCACTGCCTCCCTCGACGACGACGACGCGGCGGTGCTGCGCGTGGACGATCTCGAGCTCGACGACGACGCGCACGAGGTCCGCCGCGGCGGCGAGGTCGTGGAGCTCTCCCCCACCGAGTTCAAGCTGCTGCGCTACCTCATGATGAACCCGAACCGGGTGCTCTCGAAGGCCCAGATCCTGGACCACGTGTGGGAGTACGACTTCAACGGGGACGCCTCGATCGTCGAGTCCTACATCTCCTACCTGCGCCGCAAGATCGACGTCGGCGGCCGCGAGAAGATGATCCACACCAAGCGCGGCGTCGGCTACATGCTCCGCACCGCGGACAAGCGCTGACGTGCGTGCGCGGCTCGACGCCGCGGCGGCCCGCGTCCGCCATCCGCGCGCCTGGCTGAGGGGCACGTGGCAGGGGCAGTCCCTGCGCACCAAGCTGGTCGTGATGATCGCGGCGCTCATGCTGGCCCTGGTCGCCGTGACCGCCGTGGCGACCGCGGTGCTGTTCCGCCAGGAGGCGGTGCGCCAGCTGGACGAGGACATGGCCGCCAACCGGGACACCGTCTCGATGTACCTGGCCAACGTCGCCCAGACCGGCGAGTACTACATGCCGCAGCTGCCCATCCTGCGCTTCTACGGCGTCGTGTGGGACAACGAGGGCGCGCGGGTCGTCCAGACCCCGGTGATGCCGGGTGCGGACGAGCCGGCCCTGCCGGACATCACCCCGGCCGAGGCCCTGGAGCGCGGCTCCGCCTCCTTCGAGGTGCCCGGCACACAGCCGGACTCGAGCGGCTGGCGCGTGCAGCTGTACGGGCTCAGCAGCGGCGACGGCACCATGGCCGTGGCCCTTCCCCTGCAGAGCGTGACCTCCTCCGTCGAGCGCGTCACCTCGATCGTCGTGACCATCGGCCTGCTCGCGACGGCGGGCACCGTGATCGTGGCCAACCTGGCGGTCCAGCGCGCGTTCCGCACCCTGAACCGCGTGGAGCGCACCGCCGCCAAGATCGCCGCCGGCGACCTGAGCCAGCGCGTGGAGAGCGCGGCGCCCGACACCGAGGTGGGCCGGCTCTCCCGCTCCCTCAATGCCATGCTCGCGCACATCGAGTCCGCGTTCCGGGACAAGGAGATCTCCGAGGACAAGATGCGCCGCTTCGTGCAGGACGCCTCCCACGAGCTGCGCACCCCCCTGGTCACCATCCGCGGATTCTCCGAGCTGTACCGGCACGGCGGGCTGCGCGAGGAGGAGGACGTCGCCGCCGCCATGCAGCGCATCGAGTCCGAGGCCACCCGCATGACCCGCCTCGTGGAGGACCTGCTCACCCTGGCCCGCCTCGACGAGCAGCGCCCCCTCGAGCACGCCCCGGTGGACCTGCTCATCCTCGCGATGGACTCCATGATGGACGCCTCCGTGAACGCCCCGGACCGCAAGGTCACCCTCGTGGGCCCCGACGGCGACCGGGCGGCCCCGGCGCCCATCCTCGGCGACGAGAACCGGATGCGCCAGGTGGTGGTGAACCTCATGGCCAACGCCCTGCGCTACACCCCCGCCGGCACCCCCATCGAGATCGCGGTCGGCACCGTCGACCACCTCGGCGGCCAGGCCGGGGCGGACGGCGCGGGCCGCAGCTCCGTGATCGAGATCCGTGACCACGGGCCGGGCGTGTCCGAGGAGGACCGCGCCCGCATCTTCGAGCGGTTCTACCGCGCGGACACCTCCCGGCACCGCGAGACGGGCGGCACGGGGCTCGGCCTGGCCATCGTCGCGGCGATCGTGGCCCAGCACGGCGGCTCCGTCCGGCTGCTGGAGACCGAGGGCGGCGGCGCCACCTTCTCCGTCCACCTGCCGTGGGCGCCGTTCGAGGACGAGGCGGACGAGGACGTCGAGGACGAGCGCCCGTCCGCACGGGACACCGACGACGACGCGGCCGGCCCACCCACCGGCCCTCTCGCCCAGACCGCGCCGTCGGGCGCCGGCGCCAGCGCCGCGGACGCCGCCCGGCGCAGCCGCCTGCTGCGGGCGGCGGAGCGGTTCCGTCGCGCCTCGGCCGAGCGCCGCCGCCGGGTGTCTGCTCCTGCACAGGCGCCTCAGGCCGACGCCCCGTCCCCAGGCGGGGACGACCCGGCGGCCGGGCGCGACGCGCGTCCCTAGCGTGGTGCCCGGCGGCACCCGCCGCCCATCAGCACTCATCAGAGGGGACAGTCACATGAGCATCGTGCAGATCGACGTCGAGGACCTGCGGGCCAAGAGCGGGGCGGTGGAGGGCTCCATCGGCCGCCTCCAGGCGGAGGTGAGCACCATGGAGGCCAACCTGCGCCAGCTGCAGGACACCTGGCGCGGCCAGGCGGCCGCGAACTTCCAGGGTGTGCTCACCGAGTGGCGCGCCACCCAGCAGCGCGTGGAGGAGTCCCTGGCGGGCATCCGCCGCGCGATGGACGCCGCCGCCACCCAGTACCAGGACGCGGAGACCGCCAACGCCGCGATGTTCCGGTTCTGAGCGCCCGGAACGGTCCGGGGTGCGGCCGGCCGGCCGCGCCCCGGTCCGTGCTTCCTAGAGTGGGGGCATGACCGTCCTGATCGACCCGCCCGCGTGGCCCGCCCACGGCACCGTGTTCTCCCACCTCGTCTCCGACGCCTCCCTCGAGGAGCTCCACGCGTTCGCGCGGGCGGCGGGGCTCTCGGAGCGGGCCTTCGACCGGGACCACTACGACGTGCCCGCGCACCGACGCGCCGAGCTCGTGGCCCGCGGGGCGGTGCCCGTCACCGGACGGGAGCTGGTGCGCCGCCTCGCCGCCTCGGGGCTGCGCGTGCCCGCCCGGAGCCGCGCCGAGAAGCGCGACGTCGTCCTCGCCCGGCGCTGGGCGCGGCTGTTCGAGGGCACGGCGGCGAGCCCAGATGCGGTGACGACGGCGGGTCGCGACCTGCTGGCCCGCTGGACGGAGCCGCATCGGCACTACCACGACCCGGCCCACCTGCTCGCGGTGCTCGAGTCCGTGGACCTGCTCGAGCGGGCGGGGGCGGAGACCGGACCGGATCCGCGTGCGGTCCGCCTGGCCGCGTGGTTCCACGACGCCGTCTACGCCGGGGACCCCACCGCGCCCGCCGGCCAGGACGAGGCGGACTCGGCCGCCCTGGCCCGGGACGTGCTCACCGATCCGCGGCTGGCCGTGCCGGCCGACGTCGTCGACGAGGTGGCACGCCTGGTGCTGCTCACCGCCGCCCACGACCCGGCCCCGCACGACGCGGCCGGGGCGGTGTTCTCGGACGCGGACCTCGAGGTCCTCGGCCGCTCCCCCGAGGCCTACGCCCGCTACGTGGCCGCGGTGCGGCGGGACTACGCGCACGTGTCCGACGCGGACTGGGCCCGCGGTCGCGGCGCGGTGCTGGACGCCCTGCTGGGCGCCGAGCGGCTGTATCGGACCGCGCCCGGCCGAGCGCGCTGGGAGGCCGCCGCCCGCCGCAATCTGGCGGCGGAACGAGCCGCGCTGTCGGCCTGAGCGGGGCGCCTCGGTGCTGGCCCGGACGCGGCGAGGCCCGCCTCCCCGGACGGGGAGACGGGCCTCGCTGGCTGGGCGCCCGAACGGGCCGGGCCGGCTCAGCGGCTGATCACATCATGCCGCCCATGCCGCCCATCGGGTCCATGCCCTCGGCGCCGGCGGCGGCCTTCTCGGGCTTGTCCGCGACGACGGCCTCGGTGGTCAGGAACAGGCCCGCGATGGACGCGGCGTTCTGCAGGGCCGAGCGGGTCACCTTCACCGGGTCGTTGATGCCGGCGGCCAGCAGGTCCTCGTACTCGCCGGTGGCGGCGTTCAGGCCGTGGCCGTCGTCGAGGGTCTTGACCTTGTCCGCCACGACGCCGGGCTCCAGGCCCGCGTTGAAGGCGATCTGCTTCAGCGGGGCCTCGATGGCGACCTTGACGATGTTCGCGCCGGTGGCCTCGTCGCCCTCGAGCTGCAGGCCGCCGAACGCCTTGGCGCCGGCCTGGATCAGGGCCACGCCGCCGCCGGCGACGATGCCCTCCTCCACCGCGGCCTTGGCGTTGCGCACGGCGTCCTCGATGCGGTGCTTGCGCTCCTTGAGCTCCACCTCGGTGGCCGCGCCGGCCTTGATGACGGCCACGCCGCCGGCCAGCTTGGCGAGGCGCTCCTGCAGCTTCTCGCGGTCGTAGTCCGAGTCGGTGTTCTCGATCTCGGAGCGGATCTGTGCCACGCGGCCGGCGATCTGCTCGGCGTCGCCGGCACCCTCCACGATGGTGGTCTCGTCCTTGGTGATGACCACCTTGCGGGCGGAGCCCAGCAGGTCGAGGGTGGCGTTCTCCAGGGACAGGCCCACCTCGGAGGAGATGACCTGGCCGCCGGTGAGGATGGCGATGTCGGCGAGCATGGCCTTGCGGCGGTCACCGAAGCCCGGGGCCTTCACGGCCACGGACTTGAAGGTGCCGCGGATCTTGTTGACCACGAGGGTGGCCAGGGCCTCGCCCTCGACGTCCTCGGCGATGATCAGCAGCGGCTTGCCCGACTGCATGACCTTCTCGAGGATCGCCACCATGTCCTTCACGGAGGAGATCTTCGAGTTGACGATGAGGATGTAGGGATCCTCGAGGACGGCCTCCTGGCGGTCCGCGTCGGTCACGAAGTAACCGGAGATGTAGCCCTTGTCGAAGCGCATGCCCTCGGTGAGCTCGAGCTCGAGGCCGAAGGTGTTGGACTCCTCGACGGTGATGACGCCCTCCTTGCCGACCTTGTCCAGGGCCTCGGCGATGAGGGAGCCGATCTGCTTGTCCGCGGCGGAGATCGAGGCGGTGGCCGCGATCTGGTCCTTGGTCTCGATCTCGCGGGAGGCGGAGAGCAGCTCAGAGGTGACGGCCTCCACGGCCTTCTCGATGCCGCGCTTCAGGGACAGCGGGTCGGCGCCCGCGGCCACGTTGCGCAGGCCCTCGCGGACCAGCGCCTGGGCCAGCACGGTGGCGGTGGTGGTGCCGTCGCCGGCGACGTCGTCGGTCTTCTTGGCGACCTCCTTGACGAGCTCCGCGCCGATCTTCTCGTACGGGTCCTCGAGCTCGATCTCCTTGGCGATGGAGACGCCGTCGTTGGTGATGGTGGGGGCGCCCCACTTCTTCTCCAGCACCACGTTGCGGCCGCGGGGGCCGAGGGTCACCTTCACGGCGTCGGCCAGGGTGTTCAGGCCCTTCTCCAGGCCGCGGCGGGCCTCTTCGTCGAATGCGATGGTCTTGGCCATGTGCAGGTCCTTTCTGGACGTCGGCTTCCTACTTCTGGTGGCTGACCCGCGCCGATGCCCGCGACGGACGGCCCCTGGGGGCCTCATCGGTGGACAGGTCCTCCTCCACGGCGCCGGACCGACCGGGGTACGGCTGGCAGTCGCGCCTTCGGAGTGCTAACCCCATTATGAGCACTCGCACCGGGAGAGTGCAAAGGGTCCGCGGTGCGGGAGCCCGCTCTTCCGCGGACGGCGGACGGCCCCCGGCAGAACGCCTCGGGAGGCGCCCCGCCGGGGGGCCGGGAAGGGTGCGCGTCCGGCACGGCCGCACGGCGGGCGGGTCAGCCGGTGACGACCACCGCGACGCCGTTCACCTGCAGGTTCGGGGTCTGCATGACCGGGAAGCCGAGCTCCTTGCCGACCGCCTCGGCGGCGGCCTTGTTGGCCGAGCCGTTGTACAGGACGGTGGAGGACTGGATGCCGTAGCCGCTCCAGTTCTTCGCGTCCACCGAGGTGTAGCCGGCGCTCGTGAGCCGCTGCGCGTAGGAGGCGGCGAGGCCCTGGGTACGGGTCGCGTTGTACACGGTGACGTGGGTGCCGCGCACGGCCGCGGACTGCGCGGCCGCACGAGAGCTCGACGCGGCCGCGGACTGCGCGGCCGCACGAGAGCTCGACGCGGCCGCGGACTGCGAGCGCGAGGCCTCCGCCGCGGCGGCCGAACGGGACGCGGCGGCGCGCGAGGACTCTGCCGCCTGGACGGCCGCCGCCGACCGGGACGCCTCTGCGGACTGCGCGGCGGCCTCGGAACGCGAGGCCTCCGCCGCCTGTGCCTCGGCGGCGGCACGGGACGACTCGGCGGACTGCGCGGCGGCTTCGGAACGCGAGGCCTCCGCCGCCTGTGCCGCAGCGGCGGCCCGGGACGACTCGGCGGCCTCGGCGGCGGCCGCCTCCTGCGCCACCCGCGAGGACTCAGCGGCCTCGGCGGCGGCCGCCTCCTGCGCCACCCGCGCGGACTCGGCCGCGGCCGCGGAACGGGACGCCTCCGCCGTGTCCTCGGACGGGGTGGGGGACTCGGTCGCGGGTGCAGTCGACGCCGACGCGGAGGACGCCGAGGAGGACTCGGACGACGCCGACGTCGACGTCTCGGCCGCCGGGGCCGTCGTCGAGCTCTCAGCGGCGACGGGCTCCGAGCGGTCACCGGTGAGCCACGGCAGGACGACGCCCACGAACAGGCCGGCGAGCAGGACGAGGCCGGCCACCCAGAGCAGCGGGCTCAGGCGGCGACCCCCGCCCGTGGCGGTCGCGCCGGCGGCGGCGAAGGACTCGCGGTGCGCGCCGCGCTGGTCCGTGTACTCGGGGACCTCGTCGAAGCGGTCGGGCTGGTAGGCCATGGGTCAGTTCTCCTGGCGGGAAGCGGGCGTGGACGGCGCCGGATCCGCGGGTCCCCTCCGGGCCCGGCTGCGGGTGCCGCGCTTGCGCAGCAGCCGCGTGACCAGCAGGGGTCGGTAGGCCAGGGCGGCCTCACGGTCCAGCAATCCGTTCAACACCTGATAATAGGCGGTCGGAGACAGCCCCAGACGCTCTCGGACGGCGTGGTCCTTGGCCCCGCCGTACCGCCAGGTGGCGGCCTCCAGGTCCAGGACCGCACGCTCCAGGTCCGTCAGCTCGTCCCGCCGTGGCCGCGCATCGGCACCCTCGTCCGGGTCCGGATCGGGCGAGACGGGCGTGGGGTGGGACATGGCGGCCACTGTACCCACCCGGTCTACGCTCGGGGCATGGAGTTCATCGCGCCCCTGGATCCGGGCTGGGAGGCGGCCCTCGCCCCGCAGGCCGCCGCGTTCGAGCAGGTCGGCGAGCGGCTGCGGGCCCGCCGGGCGGCCGGAGAGCAGGTGCTGCCGGCGCCGGAGCACATCCTGCGGGCGTTCCGTCAGCCGTTCGCGGACGTCCGCGTCCTCGTGCTGGGCCAGGACCCCTACCCGACGCCGGGCCATCCGATCGGCCTGAGCTTCGCGGTGGACCGCCACGTGCGGCCGCTGCCCCGCTCCCTGGCCAACATCCACCGGGAGCTGCACGACGACCTCGGCATCACCCCGCCCGCCCACGGCGACCTCTCCGCGTGGACGGACCAGGGCGTGCTGCTGCTGAACCGCGCCCTCAGCGTGCGGGCCGGCGCACCCGGCAGCCACCGCGGCCTCGGCTGGGAGCAGATCACGGAGGCCGCGGTGCGGGCCCTCTGTGCGCGCGGCACCCCGCTCGTGGGGCTGCTGTGGGGAGCCGACGCGCGGCGCATGGCGCCGCTGCTGACGGCGGCGGGGGCCGGCGTCGTGGAGTCCCCGCATCCCTCGCCCCTGAGCGCCCACCGCGGGTTCTTCGGCTCCCGGCCGTTCAGCCGGGTGAACCGGCTCCTCGAGGCGGCCGGCGCGGAGCCGGTGGACTGGCGCCTGCCCGACTGAGCCGGGCCGCCGGTCAGCCGCGCTGGTGCATCACGAGCTCGGTGGGCAGCAGCGTGCCCATCCGGTCGGTGATCGGCTTGGCCAGGGTGTTGCCGAAGGCGACGCCGGCCGCGATCGCCACGACGATGACCGCGGCGTTGAACAGTCCCTCGACGCCCAGCAGCGTGGCCCCGGTCTCCACGGTGAACCCGTAGACGGACCGGAACATGGTGAGTCCGGGAAGCAGGAACAGCATGGACGGCAGGACGATCACGAGCGCCGGGGCCGCGAGCCGCTGGGCCACCAGGCGGCCGAGGAACCCGACCGCCGCCGCGGCGACCGCGGGCACCAGCCGGTCACTGACCCCGATCTGCTGCGCTGCCAGGTACGCGCCGAAGCCGGCCCCGGACACGAGACCGCAGGCCAGGATCTGCGGCCACCGCGACTGCTCCACCACCGCGTCCGCCATGCCCGCGGCCATCACGAGGCCCAGCAGCAGCAGCGGCGGATAGCTCAGCGTCCCCGCCTCGGCCAGGTCCAGCTGTTCGAATCCCACGAGATCCCCGATGCCCACGGCGATCATGATCCCGGCCATCACCCCGGCGAACACGAGCAGCGCGGAGAGGAAGCGGCCCGCGGCGGTCACCGGGAAGCCGTGGATGGCGTCCTGCACCGCGGTGACGAACCTCGCCGTGGGCAGGAGCATCATGATGCCGCCGGCGATCACCAGCGCCGGGTTGACCGGCAGGTCGAGGGCGTGGGCCATCAGCGCGATCACCGTGGCCGTGATCGCCCCGAACATGGTGGAGAAGATCTCCGGGAAGCGCGCCTTGTCCGCCTGGACCTTGAGCCAGAAGACCAGCCAGGTGGAGACCATGCCCAGGGCCGCGCCCGTCCAGGTCCCCCCGATGAACGGCACGAAGCAGGCCACGAACACGCCGGAGAAGAGGACCTCGAAGACGGCGGGGAACGGCTTGGGCTGATGCCGGATCTCCACGAGCCGGCGCTGGGCCTCGGCCCGGTCCACCTCGCCCGCGGCGATCTCCTCGACCAGCCGGTGGACGGCCACGAGCCCCTCGAAGTTCACCGAGGACGAGCGGACCACCCGCTGGAGGGTGAACGGGGCCTCGCCGCGTGAGGAGTCGGGCGCGTAGTTCAGGGAGATGGACTGGTTGGTCAGGTCCACCTCGGTCTCGAGGATCCCGTAGGCCTGCGTGGCCACGATGATCGAGGTCTCCACGTCCAGCGAAGCCGCGCCGAAGCTGAACATCGTCTCGCCCAGCTTGAGCGCGAAGTCCAGGGTCGTGCGGGCCTCGAGGGCCTGCGCCTCCGCGCGGCGCTGCTGCAGCGTGGAGCGCATGCGGCGCCCGTACGGCGAGGAGTGCAGGCGGTCGGCCAGCACGAGCGCCTGCGTCGGCAGGTTCTCGACGAAGACCTCGCGGGAGCGCCGGCCGCGCCGACGCCCGCGCTTCTCGGGCGGACCCGCGGGGACCACCGGGTCCGGGACGGTGATGTCCGGCTCGGGGATCACATCCGGGGCGGGCAGGGCGCCGTCGGCCTCCGCGGGCGCCAGGACGGAGGTGGGCACCTGCTCGGACAGCGGCGGCTCGGTCAGGGGCGCGTCCGCGGCCGGCTCCGGCAGCGTCTCCGCCTCCGGCTCGGCCGATTCCTCCGGCTGCGGCTCCGGCGCCGAGACCGGATCGGCGGCGGCGGGGCGGACCACGGGCGGCAGCGGCTCCGTCGGCTCGACGGCGACCGCGGCCGGGTGGGCCGACTCCGCCGGGTCGAGGTCGAGCAGGCCGGGGTCCTCCGGGTCGAGCGTGAGGTCGCCGACAGCGGCGGCGTCCTCGGCGCCGGCCGGGCGCAGCACGGGGATGAGCGTGGGGACGGCCGGGGGCTCCGCGATGCGGGGGTCGAACCGCGCCGGCTCCTGGGTGCCCTCCTGCTCCATGCGGCTCACCCTCTCCTTCCGTGTGCGGGCGCTGGACGCGCCACGGCGGTGGGCCGAGCCCCGCCGACGCGTCCATCCAACCACGCCGGCACCTCCCCCGCCGGGGCCGTCGGCACCGCGGCCCGGGGACGCGAAAGGGCCCTCCCGGAGGAGGGCCCTGCTGCGGTGGATCTTACTGGACTCGAACCAGCGACCTCTCGCGTGTGAAGCGAACGCTCTAACCAACTGAGCTAAAGATCCGGGCGTCGCCCCATGGGGGTGACAACTCGAAAAACGATACCTCAGGCGGCGCCGCCTGTCCACCCGGGCGACGGCCACCCCGCGCACGGCGGAGCGGCCGTCGAGAGCCGACGAGCACGTCAGGCGTCGGTCAGCGTGGCGCCGGGCTCGAAACCGCCCTGGGCGACCAACGAGGTCCCGGCGCCCGGGGCGGGCTCCGGTCAGGAGCTGCCACCGAGGGAGGAGACCGCCCTGGCGGCGTCCGCCAGGCCGGCGCCGCAGCCCGCGGAGCAGGACACGGGCATGGACCGGGCCGTGGACCTGAGGGTGGACTCGACCTGGGCCGGGGTGAGGCTCGGCCGCTCGGCCAGCAGCAGGGCGGCCAGGCCCGCGACGTGCGGGGTGGCCATCGAGGTGCCGTTGTAGGCGGCGTGGCCGGCCGTCGTCGGGGTGGTGGCGCCGTTGTTCACGGTCGAGATGATGTTCGCGCCCGGGGCGGTCACGTCCACGGCGGAGCCGTAGTTCGAGAACGAGGCGCGGGCGCCCTGCGAGGTGGAGGCGGCCACCACGATGGTGTTCCGGCAGTTGGCCGGGCGCACGTTGGCGGCGGGCTGGTTCTCGTTGCCCGCCGCCACGACGACGGGCACGCCGCGGGAGACGGCCGCGTTGATCGCGTTCTGGTAGGTGGTGCCGCACGTGCCGGAGCCGCCGAGGGACATGTTGATGACGTCCGCCGGGTTCGGGTTGGCCGGCACGCCCGCCACGGTGCCGCCGGCGGCCCACACGACCGCGTCGGCGATGTCGGACAGCGAACCGCCGCACTTGCCGAGCACGCGGATGGGCTGGATCTTCGCGTTCGGGGCCACGCCGACGACACCCTGGGAGTCGGCCACGGCCGCGACGGTGCCCGCCACGTGGGTGCCGTGCCACGAGGAGTCGGAGGCACCGGCGGTGCCGCACTCGCCAGCGGCGTACCAGTCGCCCTCGTCGCGCGGGTTGGAGTCGCGGCCCCCGCCGTCGCGCGCCGCCCTGCCGTCGGAGATGAAGTCGTAGCCGGGCACGACGTTGCGGTCGAGGTCCGGGTGGGAGGTGATGCCGGTGTCGATGACGGCCACGGTCGCACCGGAGCCCGTCGTGCGGTCCCACGCCCCGGGGACCCGCATGCCGTGGGTGCCGGTGAAGCCCCACTGCTGCGAGTAGAGGGCGTCCACGGGGCTCAGGCCGGTGGCGGTGAGGATGGCGTCCGGCTCCACGGCCTCGACCGCCCCGGAGGCCTTCAGGTCGGCCATGAACTTCGCGGACTCGGCCTGATCCAGCTTGCGGTCCGCCTTGACCACGCGGGAGCCGAGCGCGGTCTCACGCAGCTCCTTCACGGAGACGCCGGCCTCCTTCGCGGCCTTGCCCCAGGCGTTGGCTCGGCCCTTCGCGTGGGCGGTGGCGGCGGTCTCCTTGTAGGTGACGATGAAGGAGTCGTAGCCGTCGGCGTTCGGGTCCTCGACCTGCGCCGCCGCCAGGGGCGAGGCGGCGGTCGGGGTGGCTGCCGGTGCGGCGGGGGCGTCGCCGGAGGGGGCCGCGAGCGCGGGGGACGAGGTCAGGGTCCCGCCGGCGAGGACGGCGCCGGCCACGAGGGCGCCGATGCGGCGGCGGGTGCTGCGGAGTGGGGAGGACTGCACGGGATCTCCTCGGAGTTCTGGGCCACCGGACGCGGGTGCCCGAGGGGCTCGGGCCGGGGTGACTGGGATCACGGTAAGGTCACGATTCCGTCACGACGAGGCCCAGGGTCGAAGTCTGGCGGATGGTCGAGGCATCTCTGGCGGATCCGCCAGCCGAGCCCGGCGGATGGCCACGGGCGCGCACAGCGGCGCCCCAGCGTCGGCCCGCGCCGGACACGACGACGGCGCCGCGCCCTCCCGGCGGAGGTGCGCGGCGCCGTCGGGCCCGCGGTGGAGTGGAGCCCCCTGCCGGATTCGAACCGGCGACCTGCTGTTTACAAGGCAGCTGCTCTGGCCAGCTGAGCTAAGGAGGCCTGCGGCCGGCGCCCGGGGCGCCGCGGCCGGCCCTTTCAGCGTACAAGGCCCGGGCGGACGGCGCGGGGCGCCCCCTGCGTGGGGACGCCCCGCGGACCTCGGCGACGGGTCAGCCGGGTCAGCCGGCGATCTTGGCGCCCGCCCAATCGGCGAAGGTCTTGTCCTCGCCGTCGAGGGCCCAGTTCTTCCCGTCCACGAACACGGTGGGGGTGCCGGCCACGCCGGCGACGCGCGCCTGGCGGGTGGTGTGCTCGACCGCGGAGCGGAACGTGCCGTCCTCGACGCAGGAGGCGATGTCCGCGCCGTGCTCCTGCGCGAGCTGCGTGATCGCCGCGTTGTCCAGGCCCTTGCCCTGGTGCTCGTCGTAGGTGGCGAACAGGGCGGCCACGAAGCCGTTGTAGGCCTCGGGCTTCTGGTCCGCCACGCAGTACGCGGCGTTGGCGGCGCGGGCCGAGTAGTTCTGGTTATTCGGGGCGCTCAGGTAGTCCACCATCCGGTACTCGACCGTGGCCTCGCCCTGTTCGAGCCACTGCTCGATCTGGTCCGCGTTGGAGGTCTCGAAGTCCGCGCAGTGCACGCAGTTGAAGTCCGCGTAGAGCACGATCCGCGTCGGCTCGCCGTCCGCCCGGGCCTCGGTGTCCGGCAGGGTCTCGGGCTGGGAGCTCGCGGACTGCTTCGGCACCTCGATCCTCGAGGGGTCGACCTCGCGTTCTCCCGCGCCCTCCGCCAGGCCCGTGGCCGAGGTCAACTCGATGCCGCCCTGCTCGTTCGTCACGGCGGGGATGGGGCCGGCGGCCGCGGCGTCGTCGCCGTTGCGGTTGAGCACGAACGCGACGACGAGGCCGATCACGAGCACCGCCGCGAGGACCGAGCCCCAGATGACGCCGGTGCGGCGGCGGCGGTCCTTCCTGCGCTGCTCCTCCTGGATCTGGCGGGCACGCGCACGGGCGTCCTTCGCCGAGGTGTGCGAGCCTGACGTGTTCCGGGCCAAGGGTCCTCCTCGTGGGGCAGTCGGTCCGGGTCGAGCACCGGAGCCGGCGGGCAGCGGGCGCGCCGCGCCAGGCGAGCATAGCGGCCCTGTCTGGAAGGATCGTGACCATGGACACCGTCGAGACCCCCTCCCCCGTCGATCGACTGACCATCACGGGGGCCCCCTCGGGGGACGCCTCCGAGGACCCGGCGACGTCGCTGCTCGCCCTGCCCTGGGCGCTCCCCCTCGAGACGTGGCCGCGTGAGGTGCTGGCGGCTCTGCCGCGGGGCATCTCCCGTCACGTGGTGCGCTTCGCCCGCATGGGCGGGGGCATCGTGGCGGTGAAGGAGACCACGGAGGAGCTCGCGTTCCACGAGTACCGGCTGCTGCGCCGGCTCGAGCGGGGCCCCGCGCCGTCGGTGGTGCCGGTGGCCGTGGTCACCGGGCGCACCCACGACGACGGCACGCCGCTGCCCGCCGCCCTCGTCACCCGGCACCTGCGCTTCTCCCTGCCGTACCGCGCCGTGTTCTCGGAGCGCCTCGAGCGCCGCACCCTCGTGCGGCTCATGGACGCGCTGGCGACCCTGCTCGTGGAGCTGCACCTCGAGGGGTTCTTCTGGGGTGACGTCTCCCTGTCCAACGTCCTGTTCCGGCGCGACGCGGGCGGGTTCGCCGCCCACCTGGTGGACGCCGAGACCGGCGAGCTCCGGCAGCGCCTGTCCACCGGGCAGCGCGAGCACGACCTGGACGTGGCCGCCGTGAACGTGGGCGGCGAGCTGCTGGACCTGCAGGCCAGCGGGCTGCTGGACCCGGAGGTGGACCCCGTCACCACGCCGGACCTGCTCGTGGCCTCCTACCGCCGGCTGTGGGACGAGCTGACCGGGCCCCTGCTGTTCCCCCGCGCCGAGCCGTGGCGCCTGGACCGCCGCGTCCGCCGCCTGCAGGAGCTCGGCTTCGAGCTGGCCGAGTACTCGCTGCGCGCCGCCGACGCCCCCGGGATGATGATCGCCCGACCCGTCGAGATCCACGCGGGCTACCACCGCCGTCGGCTGACCCGCCTCACGGGACTCGAAGTCCAGGAGAACCAGGCCCGGCGGCTGCTCGTCGACATCGAGGCCGCCCGCCGGGAGTGGGACCCGTACATGGACATCGAGAGCGCGGCGCACCGCTGGGTGGTGGAGGTGTTCGACCCCGTGGTCCACTCGGTGCCCCTCGAGCTGCGGGCCAAGCTCGAGCCCGCCGAGGTGATGCACCAGCTCCTCGAGCACCGCTGGTACCTCTCCGAGGCCCGCGGCCAGGCCGTGCCCCTGCAGGAGGCGGTGGACTCCTACGTGGACACGGTGCTGCGGACCCGCCGCGACGAGGACGCGGTGGCGCTGCACCCCACGACCACCATGCTGCGCGCCGTCCCACCCGCGGACGCGGACTGACGCCGGCCGCGGCTCAGCGGCGCAGGAGCAGGAAGCCGGGGGCCGGGACCGCCGCCGGCACCGCGCCGGGGCCGAGGGGGCCGTCGTCGCCGTGGCCGGCGAGGAGCTCGGCCCGCGTCAGGTCCGCGGGCACGGGCAGCGGCTCCGCGCCGAGGGCGACGAGCAGGATGACGTCGGCGTCCGCGCCGGCGCGGGTGAGGCGCACGTGGCGCCGGGCCGCGTCCACCTCGGCCCGGACGCGGTCGCGGCGAGGGTCGGTGAGCTGGGGCAGCGTGCGGCGCAGGCCGATCAGGGTGCGGTAGGCGGCGAGCACGCGCGCCCCGCGGCCGTGGCCGTCCGCGCCGCCCGCGGCCTCCGCCCAGTCCAGCACCGCCGCGTCCCGCGTGGCGGAGTCCTGCGGGTCGGGGACGTCGGCCGGGTCCCAGCCGTGGGCAGCGAACTCGCGGCGACGTCCCTGCCGGACGGCGTCCCCGAGCTCGGGCTCGCGGAACGAGGTGAAGAACGGCCACGGCGTCGAGGCCGCGAACTCCTCCCCCATGAAGAGCATCGGCACGTGCGGGCCGGTCAGCAGCAGGGCGGCCTCGGCCGCGAGCGCGCCCTCGGACAGGGCGGCCGCGGTGCGGTCGCCGCCGGCGCGGTTGCCCACCTGGTCATGGTTCTGGATGCTGGCCACCCACGCATGGTTGGGGAGGGCGTCCGGCACGGGGCGCCCGTGGTCGCGGCCGCGGAAGGTGGATCGGGTGCCGTCGTGGAAGTAGGTGCGCTCCATGACCTTGGCCACCGCCTCCAGCGGGGCGAAGTCCGCGTAGTAGCCGTGGGTCTCCCCCGTCGCGGCCACGTGCAGGGCGTGGTGGACGTCGTCGTTCCAGGCCGCGGCGAGGCCGAGCCCGCCGGCCTCGCGGGGCAGCACCAGACGCGGGTCGTTGAGGTCGGACTCGGCCACGAGGGGCACGGGTCGGCCGGCACGGGCCGCGATCCCGTCCGCGAGCGCGGCCATCTCCTCGAGCAGGTGCACGGCGCGGGCGTCCCGCAGGGCGTGCACCGCGTCGAGGCGCAGCCCGTCCACGCGCATCTCCTCGAGCCAGAAGCGGACGTTGTCCAGGACGAGCCGGCGCACCTCGTCCGAGTCGGCGCCGTCCAGGTTCAGGCCGTCGCCCCAGCCGGTGCCGCCCTGACCCAGATACGGCCCGAACACCTGCAGGTAGTTGCCGGAGGGGCCCAGGTGGTTGTGCACGACGTCCTGGACCACGCCGAGGCCGGCGGCGTGGGCGGCGGCCACGAAGCGGCGGTAGGCGGCGGGGCCGCCGTAGGACTCGTCGACGGCGAACCACGCCACCCCGTCGTAGCCCCAGTTCCGAGGGCCGGAGAAGGAGTTCACGGGCAGCAGCTCGACGTGGGTGACCCCGAGGTCCCTCAGGTGCGGCAGGCGGGCGATGGCGGCGTCGAGGGTCCCCTCCGCCGTGAAGGTCCCCACGTGCAGCTCGTAGAGGACGGCGCCGCGCAGGCCGCCGCCCTGGGGCGCGGCCGGATCGGACTCCACCCCGGGCGGCCCGGCCCAGCCCTCGTCCGGCCACGCGAAGACGCGGCCGGCGACGTCGCGGCGGGAGGGCCCGTGGACCGTGTCGGGCTGGCGGCGGGAGCGGGGGTCCGGCACGGGGTCCGCCCCGTCCACGCGGTAGCCGTAGCCGGGGTCGGCCGGCGGCTGGGCGGCGTCGAGGCCAAGGGCGGCCAGCGGGTCCTCCGTGGGCGTCCACCAGCCTCCGGCGGCGGGGGCCATGGCCACGACGGCGGCGACGGGCCAGCGGTCCTCGGCGTCGTGCAGGGCGCCGGGCTCGGTGTCGACGAGGACGAGGTCGACGCTCTCGGCGTGCGGCGCCCAGACGGCGTAGGGGATGGCGCGCGCGGCGTCGACGGCGGCCCGCTCCGCCGCGGCGGGGTCCACGGGGTCGGAGCCGATCGGGTGCAGGCCCGGGGCGGGGGCGTCGGCCGGACGGGGCTCGGTCACGGG
>NZ_JABFAZ010000029.1:0-10506 GCF_017168505.1 Micrococcus sp. KRD077
GTATCCACGCCGAATACCGCCCGAAACCGCCCCCAAACGCCGCGGGGTGGGCCGGGCGCGGGGCCGCCCGCCCGACGTCGGCCCTCACGGCTTGACGCACACCACCGGGACGCGCGCCTCGAGGATGATCTGCTGCGCGGCCGATCCCAGCAGCAGCTTGCCCACGGGGGAGCGGTGCTTCACGCCCACCACGATCCGGCTCGCGCCCACGCGCTCGGCATGCTCGAGCAGGTCGCCGACGGCGTCCCGGCCGCGCTCCTGGGCGTGCGCCACGGACACGGCGACGCCGGCCTCGCGCGCCTCCGCCTCGTCCGGCTCGGTCCCGTCGAGGGAGAACCAGACCACGTCCTCTCCGCGCAGGGCCGCCTCGGCCAGGGCGGCCCGCCAGGCCGCGGCGCTCTCGGGGGTGCTGGTTCCGGTGCTGATGATCGTCATGGGGACCACTGTGCGTCATGGGCGCGGTCCCCGTCACCACCCGGACCGGTTGTCGTCGGTCACTCTGCGGACGAAGAGCGGACGCCGCCCCGCCGCGCTGTTACCGTGACCTCCACCACTCGCACCTGTCCCCGGCGCCACTCCCTGGCGGCGGGGTGTCTCTGTTAGGAACCGCCATGTCCTCCACCTCCCCCGACGGCCCCCCGCGCCGACGCACGGGGATCGGCCGGATCGTCTTCAGCGTGATCGCGGTGCTCACCGTGCTCGCGGCCTCCGCCTTCTCCATCCGCTCGGCCTCGGGAGGGAACGACATCCGCACCAACCTGACCCTCATCGCCCCCGCGGCCGCCGGCGGCGGCTGGGACTCGTTCCAGCGCGAGCTGCAGCAGACCATGCGCGTCAACGGGCTGGTGAACAACGTCCAGGTGGTCAACATCCCCGGTGCCGGCGGCAACATCGCCCTCGGCCAGCTGACCACGCTCGAGGACGCGAACAACCTCATGGTGGGCGGCACCGGCCAGATCGCCGCCCACGCGGCCCGTGGCACCGGCCCCGAGCTCTCCCAGGTCACCGCGGTCAGCCGCGTCGTCGAGGAATACAGCCTCGTGGTGGTCCCGGCGGACTCGCCGTACCAGAGCATGGACGACCTGGTGAGCGCCTGGCGCGCCGACCCCGCCCACGTGGCGTGGACCGGCGGCGGCTCCTTCGACCAGCTCGTCATGGCGGACATCGCCCGCACGGCCGGCGTGCCGGTCGCGGACACCACCTACATCCCGTCCGACGGCGGCGGCGAGGCCATCCAGGCCCTGCTCAACGGCACCGCCCAGGCCTCCGCCGGCGGCTTCGCGGACATCTACCCGCAGGTCGAGGCCGGCCGACTGCGCGCCCTCGGCGTGGTGGCGGCCGAGCCGCTGGCCGGCGTCGAGGAGATCCCGACCCTGCGCTCCCAGGGCTACGACGTCACGCTCACCAACTGGCGCGCCCTGTTCGTGCCCCCGGGCGTCTCCGCGGAGGAGCGCACCGAGCTCGAGGCCCTCATCGCCGAGGCGGTCGACACCCCCGAATGGAAGGAGGCGGTGCAGCGCAACTACTGGAATCCCGTGCCCCTCTCCGGCACCGAACTCGAGGAGTTCATCGCCGCCGAGAAGGAGCGCATCGGCACGCTGACGGAGGAGATCAAGTGAGCCACGCATCCACCGTCCCCCCCGCCGCCGACGCCCCCTCCCGCTGGGGGCGCGCCGCCGGGCTCTCCGGACTCGTCATGCCGGCCGTGCTGGCCGCGTTCAGCCTCTACCTGCTGCTGGGATCCCTGGCCATGGACACCGAGGGCGCCGACTTCCCCGGCCCGGACTTCTTCCCGCTGATCCTCGCGGTCGCGGGTCTCGTGATCGCCGCCGCGCTCGCGGTGGAGGTCGTGCGCGTACGCCAGTCCCCCGAGGGTCAGGCCGACGCGGACGGCGAGGTCGGCCAGGCGGCCGGTCCGCTGACCCTGTTCCACTCGGACTTCGGCGCGCTGGCCTGGTGCTTCCTCGGCTTCCTCGCGTTCGCCGTCCTGCTGCCCTGGCTGGGGTGGATCCTCGCCGGGGCGCTGCTGTTCTGGTGCGTCACGCGCGCGTTCGGCGCCCCGCACCCCGTGTTCGACATCCTCGTCGCCCTGTTCGTCTCCTCGCTGGCCTACCTCGGCTTCGCGGTGGCCCTGGGCCTGACCCTGCCCTCGGGCATCCTGGGAGGTGGCTTCTGACATGGAGACCCTCGGACTCCTCATGGAGGGCTTCGCCGGAGCCCTCACCCCCATGAACCTGCTCTGGGTGGTGCTGGGCTGTCTGCTCGGCACCGCGGTCGGCGTGATGCCCGGGCTCGGCTCCTCGATGGCCGTGGCCCTGCTGCTGCCCATGACCTTCGCCCTCGAGCCCACCGCGGCGTTCATCATGTTCTCCGGCGTGTACTTCGGCGGCCTCTTCGGCGACTCCACCATGGCCATCCTCATGAACACCCCCGGCCAGGCCTCGGCCATCGCTTCCACGTTCGAGGGCCACCGCATGGCCCAGGACGGCCGGGCGGCCCAGGCCCTGGCGACGGCGGCGCTCGGCGCCTTCATCGGCGGCATGGTGGCCTCGGTGTGCGTCGTGTTCCTCGCCCCCGTGCTGGCGGAGTTCTCCACGAGATTCGGCCCCGCGGAGTACTTCGCGCTCGCGCTCTTCGCGTTCGTGGCCACCTCCTCGGTGGTCGCCGACTCGGTGCTGCGCGGCCTGGCCTCTCTGGTGCTGGGACTGGGCATCGCCGTCGTCGGGATCGATGCGGTGACCGGCACCGAGCGCTTCACGATGGGCTCGCCGCAGCTGTTCGACGGCATCCCGCTGGTGACCGTCACGGTGGCGATCCTCGCGCTCGGCGAGGTGTTCCACGTGGCCTCCCGGGTGCGCCGCGAGCACGAGGACCTGCGCATCCGCCGCACCGGCCGGCCGTGGCTCTCGGGCGCCGAGTTCCGCGAGGCCGCCCCTGCGTGGCTGCGCGGCACGGCGATCGGCCTGCCGTTCGGCATCGTGCCGGTGGGTGGCTCCGAGGTGCCGACGTTCCTGGCGTACTCGGTCGAGCGGCGCCTGGACCGACGCCGAGCGCATCCGCAGTTCGGCCGCGGCGCGATCCGCGGGCTGGCGGCCCCCGAGGCGGCGGGCAACTCGACCACCGGCATGGCGATGGGCGCCCTGCTTACGCTCGGCCTGCCCGTCTCCGCGACGGCGGCCATCATGCTGGCGGCGTTCCGCCAGTACGGGCTGCAGCCCGGCCCCCTGCTGTTCGACCGCAGCCCGGACCTCGTGTGGGCGCTGCTGGCGAGCTTCTTCATCGCGATGATCGTGCTGCTGGCGATCAACCTGCCGTTCGCGCAGCTGTGGGCCAAGCTCCTGCTCATCCCGAAGCACTACCTCTATGCGGGGATCACGCTGTTCTGCGGGCTGGGCATCTACGCCACCACGGGCGCGGTGTTCGACCTGCTGATGCTCCTGGGGATCGGCGTGCTGGGCTTCCTGATGCGGCGGTACGGCTACCCGCTGGCGCCGCTGATGATCGGCATGGTGCTCGGCCCGCTCGCGGAGACCAGCCTGCGCGACGCCCTGCTCAGCTCGGTGGGCGACCCGGCCGTGCTCGTCTCCACCCCCATCACGTGGGTGATCTACGGGATCCTGGCGATCGTGCTGGCGTTCTCCGTGCGGGCCGCCGTCGTGCGCCGGACGCGCCAGGACGTGTGAGCGGAGGCGGGATCCGCGCCCCCCGAGGCAACGCGGGTTGAGTTGTCACCGGTGTGCGGCCTCCGCACCCGTGACAACTCAACCCGCGTTTCTGGTGGGCGGCGGCCTCGCTCAGTAGTGGTACGTGTCCGACGGCGCCGTGATCGCGTTGTCCTGGTCCGGGTACCGCGTGGAGTGCACCCCGAACGCGGTGGCCAGCCCGAGGATCTTCTCCGCGCGCGCCTTGCGGGGCAGGTCGGAGCCGTTGCGGATCTCGCCGCCGTCGGCCTCGAAGTCCGCGAGGAACTCGTGGGCCCACGCCAGCTCCTCCTGAGACGGGCTGAGCCCCTCGTTCACGGCCGCGCACTGCTCCGGCGCGAGGCACAGCTTGCCGGTCATGCCGAACTCCGCGGTCACCGCCGTCGCCTCGGCGAGCTTCACGCCGGTGGAGCCCACGGTGGGCCCGTCGATCGCGCCCGGCAGCCCCGTGGCCTTCGCCGCGATCGTGAACTGGGACCGCGTGTACGCCAGCGCCATCGGCGACTCGCCCAGGCCGGTGTCACGGCGGAAGTCGCCGATCCCGAAGGCCAGCCGGAACGTGCCCTTCGCGGCGGCGATCGAGTCGATCCGCTGCAGCCCGCGCGCCGTCTCCACGAGCGCCACGACGGGCACCCCGGGCAGCCGTCGGGCGGTCTCGTTCACGTGGTCCGTGGACTCCACCATCGCCAGCACGACGCCGGCCAGGCCGCCCTCGGAGACCGGCCCGCCCAGGTGCGCGGGCAGGGCCGCGGCGAGCGCCTCGACGTCCTGCTCCCACCACCGTGAGCCGTAGCCGTTGAGCCGCACCCAGCCGGTGTGCCCGGAGGTCAGCCAGGCGACGGCGTCCGCGCGGGCCTGGTCCTTGTCCTTGGGGGCCACGGCGTCCTCGATGTCGAGGATGACGATGTCCGCGGCCGAGTCCTCGGCGGGCTGGAACCGTTCGGGCTGGGCGGCGTTGACCAGCAGCCAGGAGCGGGCGAGCTCCGGGTCGATGCGCTGGCCGGGCACGGGCTGGAACGCGGGGGAGGGGGTGATCGCGGCGGGCAGGGTCACGGTCATGAGGGGCTCCTTCACGGGGGGACGGACCAGGTGGGCCCTGAGCGAGCGGCGTCGGTTCGACGCCGAAGGGCGCCGCGGGTGTGCGGCGCATCCACAGCACAGTACACGCCGCTGTGTCCGACGTCACCCGGGTGGGCGTGGATCTCGGCTCAGAAGGGGTGACGGGTGCGGGGGGAGCGCGTAGCGTTCATCGGGGTCCGGACGACGTCGGCCGCGCAATGGGGCGCGGCCCTCCGCGCGTCGGTCGGGCCGCGACACACCCCTGCCCACCGGACCACGAGGACGCTCAATGACGAGGATCCCCGCCGAGGACGAGGCCGTGACGGCGCCGTCCTCCCCACTCGACAACGCCCTGGCCCAGCTCTCCGCCGCCGTGAAGACGCTCGGCTACGACGAGGGCCTGCACCAGATGCTCGCCGCCCCCCGCCGCGAGATGGCCGTCTCCATCCCCCTGCGCCGCGACGACGGCTCCACCGAGGTGCTCCGCGGCTACCGCGTGCAGCACAACTTCTCCCGCGGCCCGGCCAAGGGCGGCGTGCGCTTCAGTCAGGACGTGGACCTGGACGAGGTCCGCGCGCTGGCCATGTGGATGACCTGGAAGTGCGCCCTGTTGGACGTGCCCTATGGCGGCGCCAAGGGCGGGGTGGCCATCGACCCCCGCCAGTACTCGAAGGCCGAGCTCGAGCGCGTCACCCGCCGCTACACCTCCGAGATCCAGCCGATCATCGGCCCCGAGGTGGACATCCCCGCCCCGGACGTGGGCACGGACGAGCAGACCATGGCCTGGATGATGGACACCTACTCGGTGAACGTCGGCCACACCACGCTCGGCGTGGTCACCGGCAAGCCCGTCTCGCTCGGCGGCTCGCTGGGCCGCGCCTCCGCCACCTCGGCGGGCGTGGTCCACGTGGCGCTCGCCGCGCTCGAGCACCTCGGCATCGAGCCGTCGCAGGCGACGGCGGCGGTCCAGGGCTTCGGCAAGGTCGGCGCCGGCACGGTCGAGCTGCTCGAGGCGGCCGGCGTGAAGGTCGTGGCCGTGTCGGACCAGTACGGCGCCGTGCGCGACGACGAGGGCCTGCACTACGACGCCCTGCAGAGGCAGCTCTGGGACACCGGCTCCGTGAAGGACACCCCCGGCACCGCGTCCATGGACGCGGACGAGCTGCTCGAGATGGACGTGGACCTCGTGGTCCCGGCCGCCGTGCAGTCCGTGCTGACCGAGGACAACGCCCCGCGCGTGCGCGCCCGGCTGGTCGTGGAGGGCGCCAACGGCCCCACCACGGGCGAGGCCGACCGCATCCTCTCCGAGAAGGGCGTCCTGGTCGTCCCGGACATCCTGGCCAACGCCGGCGGCGTGATCGTCTCCTACTTCGAGTGGGTCCAGGCGAACCAGGCCTACTGGTGGAGCCGCGAGGAGGTGGACGAGCGCCTGAAGCGGCGCATGGTCGCCGCGTGGCAGGCCGTGCTGGCCACCTCCGAGAGCCGCCGCGTGAGCCTGCGCGAGGCCGCCACCCTGACCGCCGTCCAGCGCGTGGCCGAGGCCCACCGCACCCGCGGCCTCTACCCGTGACGGGGGGCGGCCCCGCCGCCTGACCCCGTCCGGCCGCCCGAGCGCGGCCCCGCTGCCCGACCGCGGGCCGGCGGCCCGGAACCCCCGGAGGTTCCGGGCCGTCGTCGTGGGCGGACTCGTCCCTGATGTGCCCCCGGCCCGTGACGTCCGTCTCTATTTCGAATTTTGACGATCGAGCGTGGACGGACCGCCCGGATGATGTTTGAATTTGAAACAAGTTCGGAGGCCGAGGCGCCGCCCGCCGTGGCGGCCCACCCCGGACACACCAGACAGACCCGCTGAAAAGGAGCACCCCATGCACGCCATCACCCCCGGAACCTGGAACCTGGACCCCGCGCACTCGGACGTCGACTTCGTCGTCCGCCACGCCGGCATCTCCAAGGTCCGCGGCACCTTCCACGCCGTGGAGGGCCAGCTCGTCATCGCCGAGGAGTTCACCCAGTCCTCCGTCGAAGTGACCGTCGACGTCGCCTCCATCAGCACCAAGAACGAGGGCCGCGACGCCCACCTGCGCTCCGCCGATTTCTTCGACGTGGAGCAGTTCCCCACCATGACCTTCCGCTCCACCGAGGTCCGCGGCGAGCCCGAGGAGTTCACCCTGGTCGGCGAGCTGACGCTGCACGGCGTCACCCGGACCGTGGAGCTTGAGGCCGAGTTCGGCGGCCAGGACAAGGATCCCTTCGGCGCGACCCGCGTGGGCTTCGAGGCCACCGGCGAGATCTCCCGCAAGGACTTCGGTCTGACCTGGAACGCCGCCACCGAGGCCGGCGGCGTCCTGGTCTCGGACAAGGTGAAGCTCGAGATCGGCGCCGCCTTCGTGCTGTCCGAGGCCGACGCCCAGGCCTGAGCCTGAGTCGACCTCGCGCGTCGAGACCGGGTCCCTCGATGAGGGGCCCGGTCTGCTCGTAGGGTGGGGCCCATGATGGCTTCGAAGACCCCGCACCAGAACGTCACGTTCGACCTGCCCACCAAGGACGCCGGCCAGGACGGCGACCGGACGGGCCACGGCTACCTCGCGCTGCCCGCCTCCGGGAAGGGCCCCGGCGTGATCGTGATCCAGGAGTGGTGGGGCCTGGTGGACCACATCAAGGATGTGTGCGACCGCCTCGCCGACCTCGGCTTCGTCGCGCTCGCCCCCGACCTCTACGGAGGCTGGATCGCCCACGACGGCGACGAGGCCGGCGAGATGATGCAGAACCTGCCCGCCGAGGAGGGCGCCCGCCAGCTCGCCGGTGCCGTCGACTGGCTCCTGGCCCGGGACGAGGTGACCTCGCAGACCGTGGGCGCGATCGGCTTCTGCATGGGCGGCGGCTTCGTGCTCGCCCTCGCGGCCCAGCAGGGGGACAAGGTCTCCGCCGCCGTGCCCTTCTACGGCGTGGGCCAGGGCGTGCCCGGTGACTTCTCCGGCGTCACCGCCGCCGTCCAGGGCCACTACGCCGAGCAGGACGACTCCTTCCCCGTCGAGGACGCGCGGAGGCAGGAGCAGCAGATCCGCGAGGAGTCCGGGGCCGACGTCGAGTACTTCTACTACGACGCCCCGCACGCCTTCCACAACGACGAGAACCCCCAGGGCAACTACCGGCCCGAGGCCGCCGCCCTCGCCTGGGACCGCGCGGTCTCCTTCCTGAAGGAGAAGGTCCGCTGAGCGGCTCCCGTGGCGGCCGGGGCGGGAAGTCCCGCGCGAGCAGGGGCGGCCCCGCCCGGTCCACCCGCTCCGGCGGGCGTGGCGTGGCCAAGGGCGTGAAGCCCGCGGGCCGTGCCGGGGGCGAGGGCCGGCGTCGTCCCGCGCCCGCCCCGCCGGCGGACCTGCCCGTCCCGCCCGAGACCCTCTTCCTGGCCACCATCCCCGGGGCCACGCCGTCCACGTGGGTGGAGCGGTTCACCACGCGCCAGCGCACGGTGCAGCTCGTCAACCACGACGACGCGGCCCAGCTGGCCCACCTCGCCCACGACGACGCCGGTCAGCCCCGCCACTTCCTGCCGCAGCTGGGCTACGTGCGGCGCCGGCGCGACGTGTCCGCCGAGGAGTTCCTGCGCGTCGGCGACATCGACCCGTGGCACGTGCACCTCGTGGGCGTGTACTCCGAGCTGCCGGTGGTGTGCGTGGGCAGGGACCACCTGCTCGCCGCGTGGGACGTGGACGCGGACGGCCCGGTGCCGCCCGCCGAGCTCGACCCGGACGAGGAGCTGGAACCCGCCCGCTTCGCCCCGGCCCCCAGCCCGGAGCCGATGGACGCCGCCGAGCTGCCCGGCGCGGGCGAGCGGATGGCGCTGGAGATCGCCGCGTCCGGCGCCGGCCACGTCGTGCTGCCGATGTCCGTGGCCCGCATGTTCGGCCGCAAGGACGTGATCGTGCTGCCGCTGGCCTCCACCCTCGACGACACCGTGGGCCTGTCCCGCGCCGACCGCGAGGCCGCCGCCACGCGGGCCGCGCTCGCGGACGAGCAGGCGCGGGCCGAGGCGGAGGCGGGCGCCGCCGTCGTCGACGGGCCGGATCCCGCGCGCCACGGCGACGACGAGGCCCGGCACCCCGGCTGGGACGTCGCCCTGGCCTGGCTCAAGGCGGCCGACTCGGAGCTCGTGCAGGCGTTCGTGGGGGTGGCGCGCGGGCGGCGGGGCGCCAGCTCGCGCTGAGGGCGGGCGCCCGGACGTCGGGGCACGGATCGGGGGCGAGGTCATCAGCCGGACGCGCCGGGACGCGCCCCGGCGGGCCTGCCTATGCTCGGAATGACCCGCATCACACCAAGGAGGGCGCATGTCCGAGCATCAGCAGCACGTCGGTCGCCGGGACCCCCGGATCAGCGACGAGGCCATCGAGCGGGGCCGCCGCGCCCACGAGCTCGACCGCGCGCACGTGTTCCACTCGTGGAGCGCGCAGCGCGATCTGAATCCCATGACCATCCTCGACGCCGAGGGGTCGTGGGTGTGGGACGGCGAGGGTCGGCCCATGGTCGACTTCAGCGGGCAGCTCGTCTTCACGAACGTCGGCCACCGCCACCCGAAGATCGTGGCCGCGATCCGCGAACAGGCCGAGACGCTGGCCACCGTGGCCCCGCAGCACGTCAACGACGCCCGGTCCGAGGCGGCCCGGCTGATCACCGAGTGGCTGCCGGAGTCCATCAACCACGTGTTCTTCACGAACGCGGGCGCGGAGGCCAACGATCACGCGGTGCGGATGGCGCGCCTGCACACGGGCCGGCACAAGGTGCTCTCCGCATACCTCTCGTACCACGGCGCCACGCGCCTGACGGCGAACCTGACCGGCTCCCTGCGGCGCGTGGGCTCGGACTCGGCCTCCGACGGCGTCGTGCACTTCCAGCCCGCGTACACGTACCGCTCCGCGTTCGGCTCGGAGAACGATGAGCAGGAGGCCGAGCGCGCGCTGGCCCACCTGCGCGACGTGATCGAGCTCGAGGGCCCCTCCACCGTGGCCGCCGTGGTCCTCGAGGCCGTCCCCGGCACCGCGGGCATCTTCATGCCGCCGCCCGGTTACATGGCCGGCGTCAAGGAGCTGTGCCGCGAGCACGGGATCCTGCTGATCATCGACGAGGTCATGGTCGGCTTCGGCCGCGTGGGCGAGTGGTTCGGCCACCAGCTCACGGGCGTCACCCCGGACATCGTCACGTTCGCCAAGGGGGTCAACTCCGGGTACGTGCCGCTGGGCGGCGTCGCCATGAGCGACGACGTCTACGAGAGCTTCGCGACCACGCCCTACCCCGGCGGCCTGACCTACTCGGGCCACCCCCTCGCGTGCGCGGCCGCCGTCGCCGCGATCACCGCGATGGAGGAGGAGGGCATGGTGGCCAACGCGAAGCGGATCGGCGAGGAGATCATCGGGCCGCGGCTGGCCGAGATCGCCGCGGCCCATCCGAGCGTGGGCGATGTGCGCGGCGCCGGCGCGTTCTGGGCCGTCGAGCTGGTGAAGGACCGGCAGACCCGGGAGCGGCTGGCCCCGCTCGGTCAGGTCGCGCCCGTGATGGGGCGGATGATGGCCGAGGCGAAGGACCGGGGGCTGCTGCTGTTCATGGCCGAGAACCGGTTCCACCTGTGCCCACCGCTGAACATCTCGGACGAGGACCTGCGCTTCGGCCTCGACGTGCTCGACCAGGTCCTCGCCCTCGCCGACGAGGAGGTCGCGGCCGGCTGACGGGCACTGCCCCCAGCCCCGCCCCGCCC
>NZ_JABFAZ010000003.1:0-22898 GCF_017168505.1 Micrococcus sp. KRD077
GTCAGATGTGTATAGGGGACAGGCCGGGGATCAGGGGCAGGGCGCCCGTGACCGGCCCCGCCGAGGAGTGGGCGATGGCCTCGGTCCGGACGGCCTGCGCCTTCGTGGACAGCCGCTGCCGGCGCCGCCACTCGGGCAGGGCCACTCGGGCCCGGGCGAAGAGCTCCTCATCGGTGAGCCGCTCCTCCGGGTCGGACAGCAGCGGCCGGTCGGCGGCGGCCGGGAAGACCTCGGGGCCCTCGAGCTCGCGCGCGGCCCGGGCCAGCGCGCGGGACTCCCGCTCCTCGTGCTCGCGGCGGCGGCGGGCGGCGTCCTCCGCCGCGCGGCGCTCGGCCTCCCGGGCTCGGTCCTCGAGGAGCCGGGCCTGGGCGAGGGCGCGTTCGGCGTGCAGCACGGTGTGGGCGCGGACGCGTGCGGCCTGGCGACGACGTCGCTCGGCCTCGAGGCGGGCGGCCTCCTCCGCCTCGCGACGGCGCCGCTCGGCCTCCTCGGCCCGACGGCGCCGCTCGGCCTCGACGCGTTCGGCCTCGAGGCGACGGCGTTCGGCCTCGGCCGCCTGCCGACGGCGCTCCGCCTCCGCCTCCGCCTCGAGCCGCAGCCGCTCCCGCTCGGCGAGCGCGGCCTCCTCGCGGGCCCGCCGCTCCGCCTGCACGCGGGCGCGCTCGGCGGCGACCTCCGCCTCCCGGCGGCGCCGTTCCTCCCGCTCCCGGCGGCGGGCCTCCGCCTCGGCGGCGGCACGGGCCTTCTCCTCGGCCGCCACCCGACGGCGCCGCTCGGCTTCACGCCGACGGCGCCGCTTCTCCTCCTCGCGGCGGCGGCGGGCCACCCGCGCGGCCTGGGCCCGGCGGGCCTCCTCGTCGAGGCGGGCCTGGAGGGCGGCGGCGTCGCGGGCCCGGGCGGCGTCGCGGGCCTGGGCCGCGGCGGCGGCCTCGGCGACGGGCCGCTCGTGCTCGGCGGCCCGGCGACGGGCGGCCTCGGCGGCGCGCTCCCGGCCGGCTCGCAGGCGGGCCCGCCGGCGCTCCTCGGCCGCAGTGCGGCGGCGTGCGGCCTCCGCGGCCTTCTCCGGGTCCCGCCCCGGGGCGGGGAGGATGCGCTCGACCGTGCCGACGAGCGGATCGGCGAAACGGGCGAGGTCCGGGCTGCCGAGGCGGTCCAGGATCTCGCTGAGGTCCCGGCGTGGACGCTGTTCGGCGGGAGCGCCCGGAGTGCGCAGACGGTCCATGGCGCGGTGCACGTCCGCGCGGCGGTCCTCGCGCACGCGGCGCTCGGCGGCGGTCTCGGGTCGGCCCGAGCGCAGGGCGCGCTCGTGACGGCGCAGATCGCGGCGGGAGATCTCCCCGGGCGCGGCCAGGGCGCGGCGGGGGCGCTCGGCGGGGGCACGCGTCGCGTCGTCGTCGGGACGGGGCGCCGAGGCGCCCCGGAGGCGCTCGAGGGCGGCACGGGACTCGGAGGACGCGTCCTGCATGCTCACCCCTTCCGGCCCCGGCGACGGTGGGCCATGATCCCCGCGATCATCAACCCTGCAAGGGTACCGAACACCATGCCGACCACCGCGGACGCCCACCACGGCAGGCCGGTGGCCCGGCCGGTGATCCAGCCGAGCCCCACCATGGACCCGGACCACGCAAGCGAGCCCGCCCCGGACAGCCACAGGAACACGGGCCAGCGGATCCCGCCGATCCCCGCCGCCGCCATCGACGCCGTCCGCCCGCCCGAGACGAACCGCAGCACGGACAGCCCCGCCAGGCTGCCCGCCGGGCCCACCCGCACCAGCAGGCTCCGGATCCCCCGGTGGATCCGCCGCCACCACGCCCAGCGGTCCAGGCGGTCGGCGAGGCCGTGGCGGAACAGCGCGTAGAGGCCGACGTCCCCGGCCCAGCAGCCCAGCCACGCCGCCAGCACCGCGGCCACGGGGGAGACCCGGCCCTCGGCCGCGAGCGCCCCCGAGCCGATGACCACCACCTCCGACGGGACGGGCGGGATCGGGGCGTCCAGGGCCACGAGCAGCGCGGTGAGCGGGTGGAACCACACTCCGAGCGCGTCCATCAGGGCGGCCGGGTCCCCGCCCGTCACCGCGGTCGCTCCTGCAGCTCAGCGGGGGAGGTGAACTCCCGCTCCTCGCCCGTCACCGGGTCCGTGAAGCGCAGCGACCGGGAGAGCAGCTGCAGGGGCCGTGCGACGTCGTCCGGGGCGAGGTCGAGCAGGTCCGGGTAGAACGGGTCGAACGCGATGCCCAGGCCCAGGGCGGCCAGGTGGATGCGCAGCTGGTGGGTGCGGCCCGTGCGCGGGGTGAGCCGCAGGTGCGCCACGCGCCGCCCCGCCAGCGTCCCGGCGGAGACGCCGACGCCCAGCAGCTCCACCCGGGACTCCGCGTTCGCCCCGGCGTGGGGCCGGTTCGACCGCCGGGTCCGCACCGGCGCGCCCGCCCGGCGTCCCGAGGCGGCCGGCGGGATCTCCTCCACCACGGAGCGCAGGACCCCCTTGTCCTTGCGGATCCGGCTGCGCACGGTCAGCGGGAACCGCCCCAGGACGGGGTCGGCCGGGGCGCCGGGGCGGCGGGCGCCGTCGTCGGGGGCGTCCGGCAGGAGCGCCACGGCCTCGTAGGTCTTGGCCACGGCACGCCGCTCGAAGAGCAGGTGGTAGGCGCCGCGGGTGGCCGGGTTCGCGGAGAACATCACGACGCCGGCCGTCGCCCGGTCGAGCCGGTGCAGGGGCACGAGGTCATCGAGGCCGAGCTCGTTGCGCAGCCGCACCAGCGCGGTCTCCTGGACGAAGCGGCCGCCCGGGGTGGTGGGCAGGAAGTGCGGCTTGTGGATGACCACGAGGTGCTCGTCGCGGTGCAGGAGCGTGTGCGTCACGGGCAGCGGGGCCTCGTCGGGGACGTCCCGGTAGTACCAGAGGTCGTCGTGCACGCCGAGCGGCGTGTCCGCCGGGATGGGGGCGCCGTCCGCGGCCACGACCTGCCCGGAGGCGAAGCGCCGCCGGATGCCGTCCGGGTCCACGTGGCCGAAGCGGTCCAGGACGTACTCCTGGACGGACGCCCAGGGTCCGGAGGCGGGCAGGCGCAGGCGGGTCGCGTTGACGCCGTTACGCAGGGGAAGGGGGGAGGGGACGGCCACGTTCCCGATTCTCCCAGGAGGGGAGGACAGGGAAGCGCGGCCGTCGTCGCGGGCGGCTACGGCGTCGCGGAGTGCGACTCGGGGGAGGCCGGCTCGGCCAGCGTGGTCGCCAGGTCCCGCTTGCGGATCTTGCCGGTGGCGGTCTTGGGGAGGCTGTCCACCACGACCACCTCGCGCGGGTACTTGTACGCCGCCAGGGAGACCTTGGCGTGCTCGATGACCCCCGCCGGGGTCACGCTCATGCCCGGCCGGGTGCTCACGACCGCCACCACCTCGCTGCCGAGGGAGGGGTGCGGACGCCCCACCACGGCCACCTCGGAGACCGCCGGGTGCGTGGCGATGACCTCCTCCACCTCGCGGGGGTACACGTTGTACCCGCCGCGGAGGATGAGCTCCTTCTTGCGGTCCACCACGTAGATGAACCCGTCCTCGTCCCGGTACCCCATGTCCCCGGTGCGCAGCCACCCGTCCACGAGGGTGGCCGCCGTGGCCTCGGGGTTGCGGTAGTAGCCCTTCATGATGGTGGGGCCGCGGAAGAGCAGCTCCCCCACCTGGTCCTCCCCGGGGCCGAGCAGGTGTCCCTCCGCGTCCACCACGCGGCACTCGGTGCCCCACAGCGGCTTGCCGATGGACATGACGCGGCGCTCCTCCCGGGAGACGTTCACCGCCACCGAGCTGGTCGACTCGGAGAGGCCGTACCCCTCCAGGATGGTCGCCCGCGGGAACTTCGCCTCGAAGCGCCGCAGCACCTCCTGGGGCAGGGCCGAGCCTCCGGAGACCACCTGGCTCACGGACGAGAGGTCCCGCCCGGTGTCGGGGTCCTCCACCATGCCGATCAGCATGGTCGGCACGGCGGAGATGCGGGTGATCCCGTGGCGCTCCACCAGGTCGAGCGCGGCGGCGGCGTCGAAGCGGGGGAGCAGGACCATGGTGCAGGCGTGGCGGACGCAGATGTTCAGCACGCTCGTGAGCCCGTACACGTGGAAGAAGGGCAGCACGGCCAGGACCACGTCGTCGGGCCGGATCGGGATGCGCGCGCCGGAGACCGTCGTGTTCATGTAGATGCCGAAGTGGGTGAGCTCGGCGCCTTTGGGGGGGGCCGGTCGTGCCGCTCGTGTAGATGATCACCGCGGTGTCGTCGGCCTGGGTGGGGGCCATGTCCACCGAGGGGCCGGGGGCCAGCAGCTCCGCGAAGTCCCGGGTCCCCGCGGGCCGCTCCCCGGCGCCCGTGGAGACCACGTACACCGTCGGACCGCCGTCGGACCCGCCCGCCTGGGCCGCGCCCTTGACCGCCGCCTCGGCCGCCGTATCCACGGTGATGAGCACGGCCGTGTCCGAGTCGGACAGGTGATGGGCGATCTCGCGCGGCGTCAGCAGGGGGTTGAGGGGGACCATGACGAAGCCGGCACGGACGAGGCCGAAGTAGGCGAACAGGAACTGCGGGATGTCCGGGAGCTGCACCGCCACCGAGGTGCCCGGGGCCAGGCCCAGCCCGCTGAGGTTCGCGGCCACCAGGTCGGCGGCGGCGTCCACCTCCGCGTAGATCCAGGCACGGTCGCCCAGGATCACGCAGGGGCGGTCCGGGTGCTCGGCGGCGCTCTCGCGCAGGAGCACGGAGATGTTGAACGTCATGACGCGTCCTTTCCCGGGCGGAGGAGGAAGAGCGAGTCCGACACGCAGGCCGGCTTCGCCACTCCCTCGATCTCCACGGTGGTGGTCACCATGGCCAGCGCCCCCTGGGGGCCGCGGTCCAGGCGGGTGAGCTCGGCGCCGGCGCGGATGCGCGCGCCGACGGGGGTCGGATGGGGGAAGCGGACCCGGTCCGATCCGTAGTTGACGACCATGGCCATCCCCTCCACCCGGTAGATCTCCCGCACCATCGAGGGCAGCAGCGCGAGGGTGAGGAAGCCGTGGGCGACCGTCGAGCCGAAGGGTCCCCGGGCCGCCCGCTCGGGGTCCACGTGGATCCACTGGTGGTCGTCGGTCGTGTCCGCGAACAGGTCCACCTGCTCCTGGGTGACGGTGCGCCAGCGGCTGTGGCCCAGGTGGGTGCCCACGGCCCGCTCGAACTCGTCCAGTCCGTCGAAGGTCTGCATGGCGTTCTCCTCGTGGGGGGCTCAGGCCTTGGGTCCGCCGGCCACGTAGAGGACCTGGCCCGAGATGAAGGAGGCCTCCTGGCGGGCGAAGAAGGAGGCCGCGGCGGCGATGTCCTCGGGGGTGCCGGTGCGGGCGACGGGGATCTGCTCCGCCGCCTTGGCCACGTACGTCTCGTAGGGGACGCCGATCCGCTCGGCGGTGGCCCGGGTCATGTCCGTCTCGATCAGGCCCGGCGCGATGGCGTTCACCGTGATCCCGAAGCGGCCCAGCTCGATAGCGACGGACTTGGTGAAGCCCTGGATCCCGGCCTTGGCCGCGGCGTAGTTCGCCTGCCCCCGGTTGCCCAGCGCGGACGTGGAGGAGATGTTCACGATCCGCCCCCACCCCTGCTCCGTCATATGGCGCTGGGCGGCGCGGGTCATGAGGAAGTGCCCGCGCAGGTGCACGTCCATCACCGTGTCCCAGTCCTGGGCGCTCATCTTGAACAGCAGGTTGTCCCGGAGCACGCCCGCGTTGTTGATCAGCACGGCGGGCGCACCCAGCTCGGCGACGACGGCGTCCATCACCTGGGCGACCGACTCCTCCCGGGCGACGTCGGCGGCGAAGGCGCGGGCCGTCCCGCCGGCCTCCTCGATCTGCCCGACGACGTCGGCGCACGCCTCGGCCGAGAGGTCGACGGCGGCGACGGCGAAGCCGTCCTCCGCCATGCGTCGGGCCAGGGCGGCGCCGATGCCGCGCGCGGCTCCGGTGACGACGGCGATGCGGGGCTCGGTCATGGGGTTCCTCCGGGAGGGTCGGTGCGGGTGCGGGTGCGGACGGGGCGGGAAGGACTCAGGACAGGCGCTCGATGACCATCGCCATGCCCTGGCCGCCGCCGACGCACATGGTCTCGAGGCCGATGTGCTTGTCGTGCTCGCGCAGCGAGTTCAGCAGGGTGGCGGTGATCCGGGCTCCGGTCATACCCCAGGGATGGCCCAGCGCGATTGCCCCGCCGTTGACGTTGAGCTTGTCCAGGGGGATCCCCAGGTCCTCGGCGGAGGGGAGCACCTGCGCCGCGAACGCCTCGTTGATCTCCACGAGGTCGACGTCGTCGATGCTCATCCCGGCCCGCGCCAGCGCCTGCCGGGACGCCTCCACGGGGCCCAGGCCCATGATCTCGGGAGAGAGGGCGGAGAGGCCCGTGGACACGATCCGGGCGAGCGGGGTCAGCCCCAGCTCGGCGGCGCGAGTGTCGCTCATGACGACGAGCGCCGCGGCGCCGTCGTTGAGGGGGCAGGCGTTGCCGGCGGTGACGGTGCCGTCGGGCCGGAAGACGGGGTTCAGCTGGGAAACGGCCTCGAGCGTGGTGCCCGCGCGCGGGCTGTCGTCCCGGGTGACCCGGATGCCGTCGGGCAGGACGAGCGGGGAGATCTCCCGGTCCCAGAAGCCGGAGGCCTGGGACTTCTCCGTGAGCTGCTGGGAGCGCACGGCGTACTCGTCCTGGGCCTGGCGGGAGACGCCACGCAGCTGCGCCACGTTCTCAGCCGTCTGGCCCATGGCGATGTAGACGTCCGGCAGCTCGCCCTCCTCGGCGGGGTCCGTCCACACGGGGGCGTCGCCCTCGGCCCGGCGGGCCGAGCGCTCCCACGCGGAGCGGAACGCCGGGTTGCGGGTGTCCTCGTCGGAGGCGCCGCGGTCCAGCCGGCTGGCCGACTCGACGCCGGCGGAGACGAACACGTCCCCCTCCCCGGCGCGGATGGCGTGGAACGCCATGCGGGTGGACTGCAGGCTGGATGAGCAGAAGCGGGTGATGGTGGTGCCGGGCACGGAGGGCAGGCCGGCCAAGACCGCGACCACGCGGCCGAGGTTGCCGCCCTGCTCCCCGCCGGGGGCGCCGCAGCCCAGGATGAGGTCCTCGACCTCGGCGCGGTCCAGCTCGGGGACCCGGTCCAGGGCGGCGGTGACCATCTGGGCGGCCATGTCGTCGGCGCGCAGGTCGCGGAGGGACCCCTTGCGGGCGCGGCCGATGGGGGAGCGGACGGCGGAGACGATGACGGCTTCAGGCATGGTGGTGCTCCTTCGGGAAGGGGGGCGGGGAGGGATCCAGGGTAGTGGGGGCGTCCAAGCGGGGAGGCGGGGTGGAGCGGCGTGGTCCCGAACGGGATGTCCCTGTCGGGAGTCCTCAGAGGCGAGTACACTGGACATCACGGGACGCGCTTCGGCGTCTTCCGTCCAACCGGACCCCCGCCTTCGAGCGGGGGTTTCGTGTGTCTGCGTTCAAGGGGTCCAGACGTAAGAGTGCTGACGGATCTTGTTCAGCGATCGGCCGATGGCGTTCATTCGGCGAACGGCATCGCGGTGGCGCTCAGTGACATGGCGGCGGCGCTGCTCGAAGTACGTCAGGACGTCCACGGCCTGCAGCAGGCGGCTCTGGTTCGAAGGGCCGAAGTACATCGTGTCCAACAGGTGGTCGAATGCTCCGTCGGAGAGGCCCTGGACCGAGGCGGCTCGCATGCGTCGGTAGGTCAGACGGCTGTCATCGCGGAGGTGGTGGTCATCGGCGATCACCAGGAGGCCGTCCGCACGCAGGGACGTCCTCCGGTGCACGCGGTTCAAGAGCTGAGCGGACACCACGATGTGCGGTTTGGCGTCTTCCCATCCAGGCCGCTGACGCAGCCTGTCGACGTCGACACCCTGGAAGCCGAACCACGGGGTGTGCGCGGCGATGAGTTCGACGGCGCGTTGGCTGGCCCATGCGCGGACGCCGACGGGGGCGGCAGTCCAGTCGTCCTTGCCGTTAAACACCGCAGGCCATGGAACTCGAGCTGCTCCGGCACCGCCTGCGGGTGGTCGGCTCGGAGCTGTGCATGGAGCTGGTCCAGGTCCCTTGCCTGCCTGTCCCTCAATCAGTCGCTTCAGACTCTTTCCCACTTGTCGCTGAGAGCCGACCCTGGTGGTCGCGGGACCAGCGGTCGCCAGCGGCGTCGGTGAAGGTGAAGGCGGTCACCCGGAACCGTTCGGCGTTGGTCAGCGGCCGGGGGACCACGTCCAGTTCATCCGCCTGGACGCCGTAGCCCCACTCGTTCTTGCTCAGTTCGAAGTAGGTGCGTCCTGGAGGCAGCATGGCGGCGGTGAGATCGGGAACGGGATACTTCGACGCCACCGTGGCCCGTGCCCCGTAGACCGGGACCTGGGAGGAGTTCTCCACGGCGAGGAACCAGCGCCGCGTGGGTGGGGCGCCGAACTCGTCATTGATCCGGGCGGCGACGCACATCCACGCGGCGACCTGGCGTGCCTGTTCCTGCTTTTCGCGCAGGTCCTGCCGCTCGTCGCGGCCCTTCTCGATCTGGCGCAACCGCCACGACTCCACGGCGGACCATGCCGCGGCCAGGAGCGCCAACACGGAGACCACGAGGGCGATGACGTTCGCAGCGTCCATCAGAACATCTCCTCCTGCGCAGTGGAGAAGTCCCGCTTGATCGTCTTGGGAACCTTCCGTTCGGCCGGGGTCGGTTCGGGGAGCTCGCTCGCCGGGATCAGGTCGCCGGCCAGGATCTCGTCCAGGAGCGCCGCCTGGTCCGTGCCCAGGGAGACCGTCTCGGTGAGCACACGCAGCAGGTCCAGGAGTTCGTCGTTCCACTCGTCCGCCCACTCGGTGGGGCGGATGCGGTCCAACGGGGTGGCTGCCTTGCCGGCGGCGCGGCCGATGCCGGTGGCCGTCCTGGCGCCGAGCCACTTGTCCAGGATGTTCATGCCGGACACGGCGAAGGCCCTGACCTCCGGGCTCACGCCGGTGACGACGCCGTCCCCCACCTTTAGTCGCTGGGTTGCAGGGTCGTAGGACACGGCCCGCGGGGAGGCAGGCAAGGCCGTCACGGGCTCCTCCCAGCCCAGGCCGGGCACCCGCGGCACCCGACGCGCGGGGCGATCTGCACCGGTGAACCGCTCCCCGTAGGTCTGCAGCCACAGCAGACGTTCACCCAGCTTCACGGCACGGGTGAACAGGTCAGGGTCGGCAGTCAGCGGCACGCGGACGGGGCTGCCCTCCAGGGCTTCGTCGAACCGCTGGACGTAGGCGTCATGGCCGGCGATGCCCATGACGTAGGCGGCCAGGTCTTCCGGCGTGACCTCTCGGCCGTAGCGCTCCCCCAGCAGCGGGAGCAGCCCGCCGGTGACGTTGGGCTGGGCGGCTTCAGCGTCCCGGTAGAGCGGAATGACGTCCTTGCCACCACGGTTGTTGTAGTAGTGCAGATCCGGCACCGCCGTCGCCACGGTCACGGCGGGGCCACCGCTGATGCGGGCTGTCCTAGGGGAGACAAAGAACAGCTGGCGGTCCGAGAGCGCCTGCCACAAAGCGGGGCGTTCCAAGTTGATCAATCGAGGATCGTCGAAGGTCCACTGGCGGTCAAAGGAGCGCCAGGCCACGCGGACGATCGGCCGGTGCTCAGCGTCGGCGGGCAGCGCCGCCAGTGGGGTCAGGCCGCTCACGGCGGTGTGGATGGTGCGCCCAGAGTGGCCCGTCACATACTTCTCCGCACGGGCGTCCGCGGACGTGTCGGCCAACAGCTCTCGCCACCGCCGTCGCAGAGTGTCCTGATCCGGGGCCACGGGCCAGGTGCGGTTGTACTTGATCCCCGGCTGCTGCCAGGGGAAGAGGTCCGCCAGGGCGGGCATCGCCGCCCAGTCCTCCCCGCCGCTGGCCGGTGCCAAGGGGTCGCCCGCCCTACCAGGCAGGCGCTCCCATGTGCCGTCATCGGGATCCAACCGGGCCACCTCGTCCAGGGCCGCGAACTTCTCCGCGCGCGTGCCCCGGAAGCGCCGGTAGTACACGGATGCTTCCCGGGCGGCCTTGCCGGTGCGCACCAGAGTCACGATCGCCACCGGGGTCTGGATGTCGAAGACGTTCTCCTCCTGGCGTGCCCCGCGGCCCTCGCCGCCAAGGTCCATCACCCAGATCTCACTGGCCGTCCGACGGGCCAGATCGCGCAGACCCACGAAGGCCGGGCCGGTCAGCCACGAGGACGCCGTGATGAAGGAGATGATCGCCTGGTCCCCGGGGTCCTGCTGGAACGCCTTCCAGATGGCCCACCGCCAGAAATACACGTACAGGTTGTACAGCGAGGCCTGTGCGGAGAAGATCACCCCCTGCTCCTGGGCGGGGCCGATCACGTCGTCGAACAGCGCGTCCTCGCCGTCCCCGTGCTCCACCCAGCCGCCGGTGCCGGAGGTCACCCGGTCATAGGGCGGGTTGCCGATGGCCACGGTGATGCGCCGGTCCCGCTTGATCCGGCGGGCCGCCTCGGCGGCCTCGGCGAGGACCCGCGCGTCGCCGAATAGCCCCTCCGCCATGCCCGCCGAGGGGTCCTCCAGGGTGTCCGTCAGGTACACGCCGATCTCCTCCGCCTGGAAGGCGTGACCCTGCGCCTCAGCGAGCCGCTGGCCGATGCGCAGGTGCGCCACCGAGTAGGGGCCGGGCAGCAGCTCGAAGGCCAGCAGGTTCTTCGTGAGGTTCTTGGCTACCTGGGCCACCCCCGCCGGGCCGCGTTCCTCCCGGGCCGCTGCCTCCGCGCGGTCGATGACCGCCAGAGGGTAGGTGCCGGAGCCCGTCGCGGGGTCCAGCGTCACCACCGAGGGGGCGCCGAAGCCCAGGGTCTGACCGAAACGTTCCCGCAGCAGCGCGTCCACCACGCGCACCTGGCACTGCACCACACTGATCGGCGTGTAGTAGACACCCGCGCGGTTACGGGCGGCCGGGTCGTAGCGCTGGAGGAAGTCCTCGTAGAACCACAGCCACGGCTCACCACGGGAGTCCGTGGAGCGCTCGATGGCGGCCACGTCCATGCTGGACACCAGCCGCATGATGGCCCCGACCTCCGGGGCGATGTACTCCATGAGCGCCGGGATGCCGATGATCGGTCCGAGGGACGCCGCCAGAACATTGCGGTGGGCCGTCTCCAGGGCGTGCTTGGCCTCCTCGAGCGTCACCACGCCGTCGGCGTTCCGGTCCGCTTGGCCGGAGAGACCGGCGATGGCCATGGAGTAGGCCACGACCTGGGCGACGTCGCCGGCGAACTGGGCGTCCGTGGTCGTGTGATGCACCGTGTGGTCCCAGGCCGCCTTCGCCTCCCGCACCGAGCGGTAGTTGTTGGACAGGCCTTCCTGGAGGCGCTCTCGAAGGAAGCGGGCCAGCGGGGCCAGGCGGTCCGCGAGCTGGCTCACTCGGGTGATCGGCCGGGGCTGGGCCAGGGTGAACTGTTCCAGGACGGTGCGCAGGCGGTCTGCGTCCCAGCCTGCGACGCCGTCGACGGGCAGGAACGCGGTGTCCACAGGGGAGCCGGAGACATAGAGGGCGATCTCGTCTCCGTTCGAGACGAGCAGCGCGTCCAGCTGGGAGAGCAGGTCCCACTGGCCCTTCTCCCGGCCGCGCCACTTCTCTCCGATGACCGTGTGGCCGGGTGCCTTGAGTTCCACCCATCCGCAGGGGCGACCGTCGATCAGGGCGGCGAAGTCCGGGCGCACGCCGTCGAGCTGGGCCTCTCGCAGCAGGCTGAGGTCCCCAATCCCGGTGACGGAGGAGAACGCGCGCAGGAACTCGGAGACCGGGACCGTCAGCTGCGCCTCCGGCTCGGCGGAGACCCCGCTCGTGGAGGCGAGCCGCACGTCACGGGCGTACGTCTCAGCGAGCTGGGCGAGGGGTGCGTCGATCATGTGTCCTGCCTTGCAGTGAAGAGGGTGGCGCGAGTCACTCTATCCAGACGGGGCGTGCTCGACTGGGCTGACACCGCGGAGGCCGGCCGCGCCCCGCTCGTGGCGAGAAATCTGGTCGGGCTCGCCGGCGCCCTCGTCCTCCTCGCCGTCAGTCGCCGGGACACGCCCTCGGTCCGCCAGCTGGACCCGGCCGCCCCGGCTCAGCCCAGCACCTCCCGCGCCACCGCGCTCGCCACCACCAGGTCCTGCCAGGGCATGCCGGTGGTGACGAACAGGGCGGGCGCGCCCTCCCGACGACGCGCGGTCCCGGCCACGAGCTCGGCCAGCGTCACCGTGTCCTCGATCCCGGCGAGGGCGCCGGAGTCGATCGCGAGGGTGACGTCGCCGGCCTCGCGGGCGGCCGAGTCCCGCGACTCCACCGCCACGGTCGCGCGGCGGGCCAGGGCGTCGTCGGTCTCGCGGGCGTCCGTGGTGTGCGAGCCCATCGCCACGACCGTCGCGTGCTCCGGCACGAGCGTCCCGTCGAACAGCGGGGCCGTCGCGGCCGTGCACGTCACCACGACGTCCGCCTCCGCCACGGCCTCCGGGCCCGCGGCGCTCGCGGTCACGCCCAGCTCCGCTTCGATGCGCGCGGCCAGGGCGGCGGCCCGGTCGGCGTCGCGGCCCACCACGGACACCCGTTCCAGCCCGAACACGTCCTGGAAGGTGAGCGCGTGCTCCCACGCCTGCACGCCCGTGCCGACCACGACCAGGTGCCGGGGCGAGGCGTCCGCGAGCAGCCGCACCCCGAGCGCGGACACCGCGGAGGTGCGCAGGCCCGTCAGCTCGACGCCGTCCAGCACGGCCCGCGGCGCCTGGCCGGGGGTGCCCGGGGCGCCGAACAGCACGTAGACGCCCTGGATGACGGGCAGTCCGCGCTCGGGGTTGTCCGGCGTGAGGGTGAGCAGCTTGGTGCCGACCTCGGTCCCGCGCGTCGAGGGCATCTGCAGCAGCTGCCCGGCGGCGGTGGACACGCGGGTGCGGGGGGCGTCGGCCTCCGGGTCCAGGCCGGCGGCGAGGGCCGCCTCCAGCGCGTCGACGGCGGCGCGCGGGCTCAGGGCGGCGCGCACGGCGGGGCCGTCGATCCAGGGCAGGGAAGCGGTGGCGCGGTGCGTGTCCATGCGGCCACGCTACGGGGTGGGCCGGGCGGCTCAGCCGAACAGCGTGCGGAAGTTCGCCAGGATCCGGCGCGGGTGCTCGGGGTCGACGGCGGCCAGCCCCGCCACCGTGGGCTCGTACTCGCCCGGTGCGAAGTACCCGTGGTCGCGGTAGATCTCAAGGCGCTCGAGGATCCCGGCCTGGTCCAGCTCCGGGTGGAACTGGGTGGCGTACTGGCGGGTGCCGAGCCGGAACATCTGCACGGGACAGTCGGCGCCCGCGGCGAGCAGCACCGCGCCGGGCGGCAGCGCGCTCATCGCCTCCTTGTGGCCCACGTACGCCGCGAACGTGCGCGGGACCCCGGCCAGCACCGGATCCGCGACACCCTCGTCGGTGAGCGTGACCTCGACGGGCGCGGCCGATTCGCCGTACGCGTTGTCCACGACGCCGCCGGCGTGCCGGCCCAGCGTGCCGACGCCGTAGCAGCAGCCGAGGAACGGCAGGTCGCGGCGCCGGACGACGTCGAGCATCCGGCCCAGCTCCGCCTCCACGGCGCGCTGCACGGGGGACTTGGTCTCCTCGGGATCGGTGCCCGTGAACGGGCTGCCGGGCAGGATCACGGCGGCGACGTCCGCGAGCTCCGCCTCCCAGTCCAGGCCGTGCGTGGCCACGTCCGGGCGCTGCACGACGCGGTCGAGGGGCAGCACCCGCAGCCGGCCCTCCGAATAGCCACCCAGTCGCTGGACGGCCTCGACCTCGGCGGCCGCGGCGTCGTCTTCGGGGCGCGTCTGGACGAGGAGGAACGGCCGCGGATGCGGGCTCGGGACGGCGTCGGTCGGGGTGGTCATCTCGGCAGACTAGCGGGGCATCGGGCCGGGAGGGCGTGACGGCGTCGTGGGGCGTCGTCGGGGGCGGGCCGCGGTCAGCGGTCGGCCCAGGGGCGGGCGTCGGAGGCCCACGGCAGGGGACGGACGCGTTCCTCGGGCAGCGGGTCCGCGGCCAGCCGGCCGTAGCGGTGCACGTCGAGCCGCCGCCCGCCCGCGCGGAGGCGGCCGCGCTGCGTGCCTTCGTGTCGGAGCCCGGCGGCCCGGGCGACGGCCCCCGCCGTCGGGCTGTCCGCCCGGTGGGCCAGTTCGATCCGCTCGAGGCCGCCCTCGGCCAGCTCGGCGTCCGTCACGGTGGTCGCCGCACGCGACATGATCGCGTCCCCGCGCCAGCCCTGATGCAGCCAGGCGGTGAGCGCGCCGGTGCCGTGCGCCTCGTCGCGCACGACGGCGACCAGGCCGATCAGCGTGTCCGTCCCGCGCTCCACCACGGCGACGGCGTCCGTCCCCTCCGCCTGGACCAGTCCGTCGACGTAGGCGCGGGCGGAGGCCTCGTCGGTGACCTCCGCGGGATCGGCCATGCCGACGGTGCCCGCGTGGAAGGCCGCCAGGACGGCGGGCGCGTCCGTGGCGCGGAGGGGGCGGAGCTGGGCGGGTGCGGAGCCGGTCATGCCGGGAGCATAACCCCGGCAGGGGCTGGGAAGTGAGGTGCGCCACACGAGCCGCACCCCGGAGGGCGGGTCACCGGGGACGGGGCCGGCTCTCGACGCCCGTCCCGCGGCTGGGCCTCACCGGCGCGTGGCTGCCTTCGCCTCGAGCTCGTCGGCGAGGGTGCGCAGCGTGCCGAGCTCCCGGGCGATCCGGGAATCCAGGTCGGCGTCCGTGAGCGTCTCCGAGCCGCCGCGGGCACGCAGGTAGAGCAGCTGGCCGAACCGGGCCCGGCGCCACTGATACTCGGCCTCGGCGTCGCGGGCCTGCAGGGCGCGGGAGATCTCCCGGTCGTAGAGCGGCGGCTCGTTGAGCTGACGCTGGCGCACCTCGAGCACCCGGGCCGCCCGGCCCGGCTCGGAGGGGACCTCGTCCGCCTCGAGCAGGCGTCGCCCGAGGTTGGCGGCGGCGATGTGCTCGCCCTCCTCGCGCAGGATCAGCGACGCCAGGGACAGCGCGGCCTGGATGGACTTCCACCGCCCCACGGCCCCGTCCCACGGCAGGTTCGTCAGCAGGCCCAGGGTGGCGAGCGTGCCCTCGGTGTCCTCGTGCAGCAGGTAGAGCCGCTCGGCCATGCCGAACACGTCCTCCAGCTGGGAGCCGGAGCGCAGGTTCAACCCGTGCGAGAGCCGGGCCGCGGTGGCGGTCAGCTCGGTGTCCTCGAGGTGGCGCTTGCCGACGACGACGATCCGCTCCTCGGGGGACCCCGCGTCCACGGGGGAGAAGGTGGTGTCCGGGACGGCCCTGCGCTCCTCCGGGCGGTCCGTGCGGACCCGGATCACGGAGCCGTGGGCGATCTTGACCTCCCGGCCGCCCTCGAGGGTGGCGATCACGAGCGCGGGGGTGCCGAAGTCGTCCCGCATCACCCGGGTCGAGGCCACCGGCGGGGCGGGCTCGCCGCGGCGGGTCAGGAAGCTGTCCCCGGGCTGCACGTCCTGGGACTTCAGATGGCGGAGGTAGCCGCCGACGACGGGTGCCATGCTCAGCGCCCCCATCCCACGTGGGCGAGGGCCTGGCGCACCAGGTCCCCGCGGCCACCGATGAACTCGGCCTGGATGTCCTCGCCGAGGGCCTCCTCGGGGGTGAGCCAGGTCAGCTCCAGCGCGTTCTGGCGCGGCTGGCACTCACCCGTCACCGGCACCACGTAGACCAGGGCCACGGCGTGTTGGCGGTCGTCCGTCAGCCCGGTCTCGGACGGCGCCGGGAAGTACTCGGCGACGGTGCAGGGGACCACCGACGGCGGCAGCTGCGGGAAGGCGAGCGGGCCGAGGTCCTTCTCCAGGTGGCGCATCAGCGCGGCACGGATGGTCTCCCGGTACTGGACGCGGCCGGAGACGAACGTCCGCTGGAACGTGCCGGTCTCGTCCGCCACGTAGAGCAGGCCGATCTCGGTGACGTAGCCGAGGGAGTCCAGCCGCACCGGGATGGCCTCCACATACACCATGGGCAGCCGACGCCGGGCCTCGTAGAGGTCCTCGTCGGACAGCCAGCCCGGATTCGGGTCGGGGGTGCGCACGCTCATGGTTCTGTTCTACCGGAGTTCCGCGCCGGGGGCACACCGGGTCCCGCGTGTTCCGCTCACCACTTGGCGCGGAAGTACTGCCGGGCCATCGGCACCTGCTCCGAGGGGACGTCGAGGGCGAGGGCGGCCGCGGTCGGCCAGTTCGGGTTCGCCAGGGCGGCGCGACCCACACAGACGGCGTCGGCGCGGTCCTCGTCCACCACGGCCGCGACCTCCTCGGCGCCGGTCAGCGAGCCGACGGCGGACACCACGATCCCCTCGGTGCCCTCCTTCACGGCGGTGGCCAGCGGCACCTGATAACCGGGGCCCTGGGGGCCCTCGTAGGTGTCCCCGATGCCCGCGGAGGACAGGTCGAACCAGTGCACCTGCCCCTGCAGCTCCTGCGCCAGGCGGACGGTCTCCTCGATGCTCCAGCCGCCCTCGACCCAGTCCGAGCCGGAGATGCGGATGCCGAGGACCTTGTCCGCGGGCCACACCTCGCGCACGGCCGCCACGACCTCCTTGAGGAAGCGGGTGCGGCCCTCGAAGTCCCCGCCGTACTCGTCGGTCCGGGTGTTGGTCAGCGGCGAGAGGAACTGGTGGATGAGGTAGCCGTGGGCGGCGTGCAGCTGCACGGCGCCGAAGCCGGCACGGTCGGCGCGCTCGGCGGCGTCGGCGAAGGCCTGGACGGTCTCCCGGATCTCGTCCACCCGCATCGCGTGGGTGCGGATCTCCATGGAGTTGGTGGCCACGCCGGAGGGGGAGAGGGTCTCCCAGGAGTCGGGGCCCTCGAGGATCGGCTGCCCGGCGCGCGCGCCCGGGTGCATGGGGACGGTCGAGGCCTTGGCGCCGGCGTGGCCGAGCTGGATGGCGGGCAGGGCGCCCTGGGAGGCGATGAACGCGGCGATCGGCGCCCACGCGTCCCGCTGCTCGTCGTTCCACAGGCCGGTGTCCCACGCGGAGATGCGTCCCTCGGGGGTGACGGCGGTGGCCTCGGCCACCACGATCCCGAAGCCGCCGGCCGCGCGGGCGCCCAGGTGCTGGAAGTGCCAGCCGTGGGGGACGCCGTCGCGCGCCTCGCACGAGTACTGGCACATCGGCGGCAGGATCAGGCGGTTGCGCACGCGCACGCCGTTGATCTCGATCGGTTCGAAGATCGCGGGCACGGCGGGGGCGTCGGTCTGCGGGGTGGCGGTCTGAGTCATGCACCCCACCCTACGAGCGGGTCCGGACACGGGAGGGCACGCGTCCGCCGCGGGCGGAAGGGCGGGCCGGCCCGCGCGACGAGAGAAGTCGTCACCGCTGCTGCGTCCGCCCCTACCCTGGGCCCATGCCCTCCTACCGTGCCCGCCTGCAGATCGGCGACCTCCTGCCCGGCCACCGACCCGAAGAGGTCATGGACCTGGCCGAGGCGGCCGTCCAGGCCACGCACGTGCTCGCGGCCAAGGACATCGAGGTCGTCGCGCGCGTCCCGCGGATCGTGCTGCGCTTCGCGGTGCCCGGCTCGCACCGGGCCGGCGAGGACGCCGAGGCCGCCGAGGTGGCGCGGCGGATGGCGGAGGCGGTGTCCGGCGTCGCCGTGACGGGCCGGCTGGACGTGCTCCGGCGCGACGGCGGCCGGTGGGTCCCGGTGCCCGCTGGGCTCGGGCGCTGAACGGGGCCGGGCTCAGGCGCCGGCCGGGTGCGGCCGGCGGGCGGCGTCGCGCTCGATCTGGCGGGCCCAGGAGCGGCGCACGGCCGCGGCGGTGATCAGCAGCAGCGCCCCGAAGGCGGCCGCGAGACCCACCCACACGCTCTGCTGCGCCCCGAGCGGGCTGGGCAGCAGGCGGGGCAGGGCGAGGCAGAGCAGGGTCCAGGCCATGCCCAGGGCCACACCCAGGCGGCCGCGCCCACCGAGCACCAGGCGCAGGGCCGCCAGCAGCAGGGCCACCAGCACCAGCAGGGCGAGCAGCTCGGTCGGGAACCAGTCGACGTGCACACCCCAGGCGTGGAGGGCGGCGCCCACCGCGGTGGGTGCGCCGGCGAGGAGGGTGCCCAGCAGCACGCCGAGCGCGCCGTCCTCGGCCACCCGTGCGACGCGGCGGGCCGCCGGGCGTGCGCCGAGCCGCCGGACCACGCCGAGCATGAGGACCAGGGCGAGCAGCCACGGGACGACGTCGAGGCCCCCGGGGGCCAGGACGGCCAGGGGGAACCACAGCGCCAGCGCCAGCAGGGTCCCCGCGACCGCGCCCCGGATGCGGCGGTGCCGCGGCGACGCGCCCTGGCCCCGCCCCCACTGCCGGAGCACGTACATCCCGGTCAGCAGCCACAGCACCGGCCAGATCGCCGGGTGCAGCGGGGACAGCCCGAACACGCTCGCGCCGGGGCCGTGTCGGCCGTCGGCGGTGAGCGGGTACGCGCCGGCATCGAGGGCGCCGAGCCCCGGGACGCGCCCGGCCAGACCGAGGCCCCACGCACCGGAGAGCACGAACAGCGCCCACACGACGGTCAGCAGCGCCTGGCCGCGTCGGTCCTCAGCGGTCGGTGAGCCGGCCGGCTCCTCGGGCGGGGCGGGGGTGTAGCCGCGGGGAGAGGGCGGGGAGGTCTCAGGCGAAGGCCGACACGCCGGTGATGGCGCGGCCGACGATCAGCGACTGCATGGAGTCGGTGCCCTCGTAAGTGTAGACGACCTCCATGTCCGTCAGATGGCGGGCGACGTGGTTCTCCAGCAGCAGCCCGTTCCCTCCCAGGATGTCCCGGGCCATGGAGGTCACCCGGCGGGCCTGGCGCGCGGCCGACATCTTCGCGAGCGAGGCCATCGGGCCGGTCAGGCGACCCTGGTCCTGCAGCTCCAGGAGGCGGAAGCACGTGAGCTTGATGTTGGTGACGTCGGCCAGCATGGTGGCCAGCTGCCCCTGGACCAGCTGGTGGCCGGCGATCGGCTTGCCGAACTGGACGCGCTGCCCGGCGTAGGCGACGGCGGCCTCGTACGCGGCGACGGCGTGGCCGAGCGTCTCGACGGCCACGCCGCCGCGGGTCGTGCTCAGGACGCGGTTGACGTCCTTGAAGGAGGAGCAACCGGGGAGCCGGTCCGCCTCGGGGATGCGCAGGCCGGAGATCACGATGTCCGGCTGGAGGATCGCGCGCTTGCCGATCTTGCCGGTGATCACGGTCGGCTCGAAGCCGGCGGGGAACTCCGTGTCCGGCTCCCGCTCCAGCACGAACGCCTTCACCTGGCCGTCGGCCACGTCGCGGGCGTAGATGACGATGACGTGGGCGTAGGAGGCGTTGCCGATCCAGCGCTTCGCGCCGTCGAGCACCCAGGTGTCGCCCTCTCGGCGGGCGGTGGTCTCGAGGGCCACCGAGTCGGACCCGTGGTCGGGCTCGGTGAGCGCGAAGGCGCCGATCATCTCCATCCGGGCCATCCGGGGCAGCCAGCGCTCCTTCTGCTCGTCCGAGCCGAAAGCGTTGATCGAGCCCATCGCCAGCCCGGAGTGCACCCCGAAGAAGGTGTTGAAGGATCCGTCCCCGCGGGCCAGCTCCATCGACACCAGGGCTCCGGCCATGCGGCTCATGCCGGGGCAGCCGTACCCCTCGATGACGGTGCCCGCCACGTTCAGCTCCGCCAGCTTGGGCACGAGCTCGAACGGGAACTCGGCGCGCTCCCAGTAGTCGTTGATGACGGGCATGAGCTCGGCGTCGACGAACGCGCGGACGCGGTCGCGCACCTCGCGCTGCTCCTCCGTCAGCTCGTCGTCGAGGAGGTAGATGTCGTGGTCGGGCAGGACGCCCGAGCGGGTCTCGCTCATGTCGGCTCCTCTGGGGGGGCTCGGGTGGGATGGGTCCGGGTGCGGACGAGGTCTCCGCCCACCGTATGACCGGCGCCACAGTGGCACTATGGGCACGGAGCACAGAGTCGGTTGTGCAGCCAGGACACGAGTCCCGCCCGGCCGGACGCCGCCGGCGGGGGCGGCGAGGAGGACGGCATGGTGCAGGAGGCAGGGGTCCCCGAGGAGTCCGGGGACGCGGAGCGCCGTCTGCGGGAGGCCTGGTCGGCGCTGCTGGAGGACGCCGACCGGATCGCCGACGAGATCGCCGCCGCCACGCTGGGCGGCGACCAGGGCGGGGCGTGGTCCACGCCGGAGCTGCGGGCCAGGCTGCGTCGTAGCACGCGGGAGCACGTCCGTCGGGGCCTGCGGGGCCTGGCCGGCGTGCCCTCCGGGGAGGGCGCGGGAGGGCGCCTGGTCGACACGTGGCGGGCCACCGGCGTCGAGCGCGCCCGCCAGGGGGTGCCCCTGGAGACCGTGATCTCCACCTACACCTCGGGCAACCGGCTGCTCTGGGAGGAGCTGGGACGGCGGGTCCGCGAGGGCAGGCTCGACATCACGACCGAGGAGCTCCTCGAGGCGGGGCGCCGGCTGTGGGAGGACCTGAGCGTCACGGGCGAGGTCCTCAGCGCCGCCTACCGGCGGGAGACCGCGCGCCTCACCCTGCGCGACCTGCGCCGTCAGGAGGACTGCCTGGCCGGGCTGCTGGAGGGGAAGGGCGCGGACCCCGTCTACGCGGAGCAGGCCGAGGAGATCCTGGGCGTCCGGGCGACCGCCCCCCTCGCCTGCGTCGTCGCCCTCGCCGAGGACCCGGGGAGCGACGTGCTCCATCACCCCGAGGACCGCATGGGGCGACTCGGGGCGACGTCCCGCTGGGCTGTGCGCGAGGGGGCGCTCTACGGTGTCGTCGAGCCTCCCTCGACGGACGAGGAATGGCTCACGGAGGCGCTGGGCCCGCTGGTCGAGGGCCAGGTGGGAGTGGCCTGGGCCCGGCAGGGGATCCCCGAGACGGCGGCGGCGTTCCGGCTGGCGACGCGGGCGGCGCACACGCTCCCGCCGGGCGAGCGGCGGCTCGCCTGGGCCTCCCATCGGCTGCCGGAGGTGCTGCTGGAGTCCAGCCCGGAGGTCGCCGCGCTGCTGGTGGAGGAGGTGCTGGGACCGCTCCGGGCGCTGCCCGCGGACCAGCGCGCCACTCTGATGGAGACCCTGCGGGCGCTGCTGCGCCGCTCGGGCTCCGCGACCCTCGCCGCGGAGGACCTGATCTGCCACCGCAACACCGTCATCTACCGCACCAAGCGCCTGGTGGAGCTGACGGGGTGCAGCCTGCAGGACCCGCGGGGACGCCTGATGCTGGAGCTGGCCGTGCTCGCCGCAGACCGGGCCGGCGGGCCGGTCCGGAGGGCGCGGCCGATCAGTCCCTGACGGGGGCGCCCGAACCGGTGGTCTCGTCCGAGGAGGCGGGCCCGCGCTCGCCCGGCTCGAGGACCACGACCTCGTCGGCCGGCTCCGCGCGCCCCGTGGCGCCCTCGGCCGGGATGGCGGCGCCGACGTCGGCGATCACCGTGTCCAGCACCGCGCCCGAGGGCACCGTGCACTCGCCCAGCAGGATGCTCCCGCGCACCACGGCGCCGGCCTCGACCACCACGCTGGGGCCCACGACCGAGTCGGTCACCTCGCCCGCGATCCGGCAGCCGGGGCTGAGCAGGGAGCCGGTGACGGTCGCCTCGGGGGCGACCCAGGCCGGCGGAGCGGCGTGCGGATTGGTCAGCAGCGGCCAGCCTTCGGCAGCGACGTCCAGGCCGGTGCCGTCGAGGATCTCCCGGTGGGCGCGGACGTACGCGTCCAGGGTGCCGATGTCCCGCCAGTACCCGACGAGGCGGTGCTCCCGCACGCGCCCCCGCGCCACGAACGCCGGGATGATGCTCTCCCCGTAGTCGCCGAGGGAGGAGCCCACGGGGTCGCCGTCCTCATCGGTCTCGCCCTCGTCCTTGGTGGCCGCCTCGTCCTCGCCCGCCACGAGGTCGCCGACCACCTCGGAGAGCGCGGCGACGTCGAACACGAACACCTCGGTGGCCACGAGCGTGCCCGCCGGGTCCTCCGGCTTGTAGGCGTAGTCGGTCACGGCGCCGTCGTCGTCCACCTGCACGACGCCGAAGCGCGAGGGGTCCTCGTCCGTCTCGGTGGTGACCACGGTGAGCTCGGCGCCGGAGCGGGCGTGCTCGGCCAGCACGGGGCGCAGGTCCAGCTGGTACAGGTGGTCCGCGGAGAGCACGACGACGGTCTCGGCGCCGAACTGCTCCAGCAGCGGCAGCTGCTGGGCGATCGCGTGGCCGTTGCCGCGGGCGAAGCCCTCCTCGGCGCGGCCCTGCGCGGGAGGCAGGAGCCGCAGGCCGTGGCGGGTGCCGTCGAGATCCCACGGCCGGCCGCCGGCCAGGTGCTGGTTGAGCGTGAAGGGGCGGTACTGCTCCACGACCCACACGTCCCGCAGGCGCGAGTGGGCCAGGTTGGACAGGACGACGTCGATCAGCCGGTACTGGCCCGCCAGCGGCACCATCGGCTTGGCGCGGGCCGCGGTGAGCGGCATGAGGCGGCCGCCGGTGCCGCCGGCCAGCACGAGCGCGACGACGGCACCCTCCGGGTCCGTGGGGAACGGGTCGGCCATGACTTCTCCTCGGGTCGGGGGCGGGTTCAGCGTAGGGAGCGGGGACGACACGTGGCCACCGTTCGGGTGCGTCCGGCTCAGCGCTGGCAGTGCGGGCACCACCACAGCCGCCGCGCGTCGTCCTCGGGGGAGCCGTAGTCCTCCTGGCGGACCGGGCCGCGGCAGCGCAGGCACGGGGCGCGGTCGTGCCCGTAGACCCAGTACGACGGCGCCCCGCCGCCGCGCGCGCCGGGCGTCCGGCCGGGTGCCGTGCCGGGTGACGGACCGGCCGGGACCAGCACCTCGACCCCGAAGGGTCGCGCCGGGTTCGGACGCACGCCCGTGGTCCGGCGCCGGGCGCCCGCGGCGGACCACGGG
>NZ_JABFAZ010000003.1:22998-25219 GCF_017168505.1 Micrococcus sp. KRD077
CGTGCTGCTCGCCCGGGACCTGCTGCGCGCCAACGTCCCGCCCGCGGCGGGGGCGGCGGGCGGGACGTTGGCGCGCAGCAGGTCCCGGGCGAGCAGCACGAGTCCGGCGACGTCCTCGACCTCGCCGATCGGCCGGTGCGGGTCGATGCCGGCCAGCAGGAGGGTCTCGCAGCGGTAGATGTTGCCGATCCCGGAGACGAGCCGCTGGTCGAGCAGGGCCAGGCCGACCGGCCGCTCGGGCCGGGCCGTGAGCCGCCGCACGCCCTCGGCGAGCAGCGCGGCGCCGTCGTCGGGCGTGTCCCAGGCCGGGTCCAGCAGGTCGGGGCCGAGGTGGCCGAGGACGGTGGCCTCGTCGGCGGTGGGCACGAGGGTGAGCAGGCCCAGCTGGGCGCCGAGCACGCGGTGCTCCGCCGTCTCCAGCACCGCCCGCACCTGCCAGGCGGGGGCGCCCCACCGCGCGTCGACGGCCGAGACGAGCCAGCGCCCCTCCATCTTCAGGTGCGAGATGAGCGTGAGCGGCCGGGCCCCGGGGCGGGCCGCGGGCGGGGTCAGCCGCATCAGCAGGTACTTGGCGCGCGGCAGGACCTCGGCCACCGTCCAGCCGGTCAGGTCCGCGGTGGCGTGGCGGGGCACGCGCAGATCCGCGTGCGTCAGGACCCGGCCCTCGAGCACGAGGCGGAGCCGGTGCGCGACGCGGACGAGGGAGTCGCCTTCAGGCACGGGCCGTCACCGGCTCAGGCCGCGTTGAGCTGCCAGGTCACGCCGAAGCGGTCCCCGACCCACGCGAAGCGGCGGGAGAAGCCGTCGTCGTCGGGCGGCATGTAGTCACGGCCACCGCCGGCGAGGAGCGCATCGTGGACCGCGTCCACCGCGGTGGCGTCCGGCAGCTCGACGAACAGGCTGATGGCCGGGGTGAACGTGAACCCGTGCGGGGTGAAGGAGTCGAAGAAGCGCAGCCGCTGGCCGGCGATCTCGAGCTCGCCGTGCAGGACCTTGCCCGCCCAAGCGGCGCCGCGCGGGGAGGATTCGTCGAAGAGGTCGCGGCGGACCTCGGTGACCGGCAGGTGCTCCACGAACGCGGTGAGGTAGGCGTCAATGGCCGCACCGGCGTCACCCTCGAACAGGAGGAACGGGGTGACGGAAGGGTCCGAGGGGTGCGGCAGGGAGTCCTCCAGGGCCTGTCTCTTGTAGACATCTGAAGCTGGACGTGCCCGTGGGGGCGGTGCCCACGTCCTCGGGCGGGGCGGCGTCGATGCTCATGGGCCGAACCTACCCCCGGGCCCCGCCTCCGCGACAGGGCCACCCCGGGCAACGCGGGTTGAGTTGTCGCGGGTGTTCGACGGCGGGACCCGTGACAACTCAACCCGCGTTGCGGACGGGCGGACGGGCGTGGGTTCTCAGTTCCGGAACCGAATGCCCGATGGGCTCGAGTAGAACCCCGCGGCCAGCAGCGCCTCGGCCAGCGGCGTGCCGAGCACGGGCCCGCCGTTGACCTTCTCCAGGCTCAACCGCTCGGTGTGGCCGGTGCGCAGCGCCCACACGAGCGCCTCCGCCGCGGCCCGCAGCTCGCCCGATTCCTCCGTGAACGCGAGCAGCGTGCGCCCGCCACGCTCCATGTAGAGGGCCAGCCGCCCCGCGATCAGCACGACGACGGCGCCCGCCTTCCGGCCCGGGCGGTGGCCCGTGGGCACGACGCCGTCCGGCCCGGCCGGCACGGACGGCCAGTCCAGCGCGGCGCCGTAGGGGTTCGCCGGATCCGTCGCGGCCAGGGCGAGGGCGAGCGGGGCGGTGTCGACGGCGGCGTCCTCCTCGTCCCGCTGGAACCCGCGCAGCCGGTCCACCACCGCGCCGGTGGAGAACTGCGCGCCGCCCAGCCCGTCGACGAAGTGGCCGCGGCGCACCTGGCCCGCGTCCTCCATCCGGGTGAGCAGCCGGTACTGCCCCGCGAATCCGCCGGGGACCTCCTCGGCCACCACGGAGCCGCGCGTGATCACGCCGTACCGGTCCAGCAGCAGCTCGGCGGTGGCGTGGGCGCGGATCGTGGGGTCCTGCTCGGCGGCCGGCAGCAGGGACCAGCGGCCGGCCGAGCGGGCCTGCTCCGCGGCCGAGAGCCCGACGGTCCCCGCCGTGAGGCCGGCCGAGCCCCGGGCGCCGCCCTCGGGCGAGGCGAGCCCCGCGTACCGGCCACGCCCGCGCACCCCGGCCAGCCGCCCGCCGAGCC
>NZ_JABFAZ010000030.1:0-21108 GCF_017168505.1 Micrococcus sp. KRD077
CCCCGAGACCCCCGCCGGCCCCGCCGACGCCCGATCAGGAGACTGACAGTGTTCAACCCCACGGCCCCCGTGAACGAGCAACTGGCGCTGTACAGCGACCTCTTCATGCTCATCGCCGCGCTCGTGTACGCGGCGGCGTTCATCCTGTTCACCATCGACATGGCCACCGCCTCGGCCACCATCCGCCGCCTCGAGGCCGACCTCGCGGCCCAGCGCGGGCAGGTGCGCACCGCTCCGGCCCGCGAGACCGTGGGGGTCGCCGTCGGCGGGTCCACGGCGGTCGGCGCGAGCGACTCCGACACGGCCCGGCCGGCCGCCGCCGAGCCCGGCGTCGACGCGGACGACGACCTCGTGGACGAGGACATGGACTACACGGGCGGCGGCCGCCGCCCGGTCGCCAACGTGGCCGTGGCCGTGCTGGCCGTCGGCTGGGCGCTGCACGCGTTCGCCGTCGTCGCCCGCGGCCTCGCCGCCTACCGCGTGCCGTGGGGCAACCTGTACGAGTTCATGACCACGGGCGCGCTCGTGATCACGACCGTCTACCTGCTGTTCCTCTTGCGCAAGGATCTGCGCTTCGTGGGCACGTTCGTCACCGGCATCGTCGTGGCGATGATGTGCGCGGCCACCATGGGCTTCCCGACGCCGGTGGGCCACCTCCAGCCGCCGCTGCAGTCCCCGTGGCTCGTCATCCACGTGTCCATCGCCGTGCTCGCCAGCTCGCTGTTCGCGCTGACCGCGGCGATGTCCGTGCTGCAGCTGCTGCAGGACCGTGCGGAGAAGCGCGCCGCGGCGGGCGAGCGCTCGTGGGCGTTCCTGCGCCTCGTGCCGGCCGCGCAGGGGCTGGAGAACTGGTCCTACCGCCTCAACGCGATCGCCTTCGTGATGTGGACGTTCACCGTGATCGCCGGCGCCATCTGGGCCGAAGCCGCGTGGGGCCGGTACTGGAACTGGGACACCAAGGAGGTCTGGTCCTTCGTCATCTGGGTGGTCTACGCGGCGTACCTGCACGCCCGCGCCACCCGCGGCTGGACCGGCGCCCGCGCGGCCTGGCTGAGCATCGTGGGCTTCCTGTGCATCGTGTTCAACTACACGATCGTGAACACGTACTTCCCGGGCCTGCACTCGTACGCGGGTCTGCCCGGCTGAGTCCGGCGGGGCCCCTCAGGCGCGCGGGCCGTCGCCGTCCGGGTCGGCGTCGTCGTCGCCCTGCTCCCGACGACGGCGCAGCTCCTCCTCGCGGGCGCGCAGCTCGGCCTCGCGGCGGTCCAGGTCCTGCTCGCGGGCGTCCTGGCGGCGCTGCATGCGCAGGCTGCGCAGGAACGCCTCGTCGTCGTCCGGGGCCCCGGTGGGCCGGGGCGCCGGGCGGCCGGCCGCGCCGGCCGGGCGGGCGCGGCCGAGCAGCAGCCACAGCAGCGGCCCCACGAGCGGCACGAGCACGATGACCGCCACCCACGCCGCCTTCGGCAGGCTGCGCACCTCGCGGGCGGGGGTCAGCAGCGCCTCGAACAGCGCGTAGAGGGTCAGGCCCGCGAGGATGATCGCGGCGGGGATGATGAAGCGGCCCATCCTTCCAGTCTAGGCGCGGGCTGGGCGGTCGGCGGGCGGGGCGTCCTTCCTCGTAGGATGGACCGGTGCGCATCTTCTTCTACGGTCTGGTCCGCGTGGTCGTCTTCGTCGCCCTGTGGGCGCTGTTCTACTACGTGATGGACCTCGGGATGATCTTCGGGGTGATCGCGGCCACGATCCTGACGTTCGCGGTCAGCTACCTCTTCCTCGGCCGCCTGCGCACGGGGGCCACCGAGGACCTGTCCGCCGCGTGGGAGGGCCGCCCGGGCCGCCGGGGCCGCACCGAGACCGCCGACGCGGACGCCGAGGACGCCTACACCGAGGGCCGGTTCCGCGAGTGAGCCCCGCGGGGCGACGGGGCGGATGCCGCCGCCGTCGTCATCCCGTGCGGCTCAGAGCAGCGCGCCGAGGGTGAACGTGATCGCGTAGACGATCCCGATCACGCCGGTCGCGCGCAGCACCGGGATCAGCGCCCGGCGGTCGTCGGCGCGCAGCACTGTGCGGATCGGCCGGATCGCGAGCAGGCCGCCGATCGGCACGAGCAGCAGCCCCGGGTGCACCGCCACCCAGAACAGCGGCAGCAGCAGGGCGACGGCCAGCATGACGCCGTAGGACGCCCGCGCGGGTCCGTCGCCCAGGCGGGCGGCCAGCGTCATCTTCCCGACCTCGCGGTCCGTGGGGATGTCCCGGATGTTGTTGGCCATGAGCAGGGCCGTGGAGATCAGCCCACAGCCGATCGCGCCGGCCCAGGCCAGGCCGCTGACGGCGTCGGCCTGGGTGTACGTGGTGCCGAGGACGGCCACCAGCCCGAAGAACACGAACACGAACACCTCGCCGAGGCCGAGGTACCCGTACGGCCGCTTCCCGCCGGTGTAGAACCACGCGGCCAGCACGCAGGCGACGCCGACCAGCAGGAACCACCAGTGCCCCGAGAGCAGGATGAGTCCCAGGCCGGCCAGTCCGGCGAGGCCGAAGGACGCGAAGGCCGCCTGCTTCACCTGGGCCGCGGGCACGAGCCCGGAGACGGTGAGCCGGAAGGGGCCCACGCGCTCGTCGTCGGTGCCGCGGATGCCGTCCGAGTAGTCGTTGGCGTAGTTCACGCCGATCTGCAGCGCGAGCGACACCACGAGGGCCAGCAGCGCCGCGCCGAGGTGGAAGGAGCCGAGCTCCGCGGCGGCGGCCGAACCGACGATCACGGGGGCGATCGCCATGGGCAGCGTGCGCGGGCGCGCGGCGGCGACCCACTGGGAGAGCGTGGCGGCCATGGGCGGGGGTTCCTCCTGGGGAGCGGGGTGGGCAACGGCGTGCGGCGGGCCGGGTCGACGGCGGCGCGCGGCCGGGGCCCGACGTCGGCCGGGCCCGGGTCATTCTCCCACGCGGGCGGGGCGGCGCTCAGCCGGCGGTGAACCGGGCGGCCAGGGCCTGCCGGTCGATCTTGCCGGTGGAGAGCAGGGGCAGGGCGTCGAGGACGAGCCACGTCTTGGGCACCGCGGCCGCACCCAGCGCCTCGCGCACGTGGGCGCGCAGGACGGCCTCGTCGGGGGCCGCGGCCTCGTGGGCGGGCACGACGGCGGCGCACAGCCGGGCGCCCCACTCGGGATCCGGCACGCTGGCCACGTGGGCCGCCGCGACGCCCGGGTGCGCCTCGAGCACCGCGGTCACCGCCGCCGCGGACACCTTCACCCCGCCCGTGATGACGACGTCGTCCAGGCGGCCGGTCACGGCCAGCCGCACGCCGCCGTCGTCGGTGGGGGAGAGCACGCCCGTGTCCTCGGTCAGGAAGGCGCGGGCGCCGTCCGCGGCGGTGACGAAGTGGGCGGCGGTGCGGGCGGAGTCGTCGAGGTAGCCGGCCGCCACCATGGGCCCGGCCAGGCGCACGCGCGGCGGGGCGTCGGGGTCGTCCGGGGCCACCGCGGCGGTGACGCCGGGCAGCGGCACGCCGTCGTAGACGCAGCCGCCGCACGTCTCGGCCATGCCGTAGGTGGCGGTGAGGCGCACCCTCGCCGCCTCGGCCGCGGCCCGCAGCGCGGGATCGAGCCGGGCGCCGCCCACGAGCACGCGGTCGAAGGAGCGCAGGGCCGCCCGCCCGGCCGGGTCGGCGTCGGCCGCGAGGAGGCGGGCGAGCTGGGTGGGGACGAGCGAGACGAGCCGGGGGCCGGCGTCGTCGGGCAGGGCGGCCGCCCCGGTGGCGAACGCCGCGGGCGTGAACGGGCCCGGGGGCAGGGCCACGGGTGCGGTCCCGGCCGCGATCGAGCGGGAGAGCACGGCGAGCCCGGCCACGTAGTGCACGCCGAGGGCCAGCAGCCACGCCCCCTCGCCGCCGAGCCGCCGGGCCGTGGCCGCGGCCGAGGCGCGCAGGGCCGCGCCGGTCAGGACGATCTGCTTCGGCGTGCCCGTGGACCCGGAGGTGCGCACCACGGCGACGGCGTCCGGGTCGCCGCAGCGGCGCGGGTCGCGGGCCTCGGGTCGGGGGAGCGCGGCGCCGTCGGCGGTCAGCTCGACGGGGGCGCCGCCGTCGAAGGCCGCGGCGAGGGCGTCCGTGGCGCGGGCGAGGGCGTCGGCGGTGGCGGGCATGGCCCCGAGTGTAGGAGGCCCGACGGTCGGACGGACCCGCCCGGCGGACCGGATCCGCCCGGCCGGTCAGAGCATGAACGGCACGGTGGCGATCTTGACCACCATGATCAGGGCGAACAGCTGGGCGTACCCCTCGGTCACGCGGGCGTCGGTGGAGCGGGAGAGCGCGTAGTCCAGGATCGCCGGCTGGCCCGTGATGCCCGCCAGCGCCCCGTAGGTGCGATCCACGGACTGCCCCAGCAGCCGTGCCGCGGCGATGAGCAGGGCCGCGGTCAGCGCGGTGAGCACGGCGGACATCAGGATGGCCAGCCCGCCGACCCGGGTGAACACCGTCTCGATGAACGCCGGGCCGGCGGCCAGGCCCACCACGCCCAGGAAGAGCATGAGGCCGAACTGCCGCAGCGTCAGTGCGATCTCCGTGGACGGCTCCCACACCGTGGGTCCCGTTCGGCCGATCGCACCGAGGGCGAGACCGACGAGGATGCACCCGGCCGCCGGGCCGAGGGAGAAGGAGGCCCCGCCCGGAAGCGGGATCGTCACCATGCCCAGCAGGTAGCCCAGCGCCATGCCCGTGCCCAGGGAGATCCAGTCCAGGTCCGAGAGCCCGCGCGTCGAGTTGCCGAAGAAGTCGCGCACCGCCTCCATCCGCGGCGCGGTGGTCACGATGAGCACCCGGTCGCCGACCTTGAGCTCGGTCTGCGGGGTGGCCAACGACTCGACGTCGTCCCGCCGCAGCCGGGCGACGTCGGTGCCGAAGCGCTCGCGCAGGGACAGCGTGCCCAGGCGGCGATCGGCCAGGGCGCGGGCCGTGACGATGACCATGGAGGTCTGCAGCGGGTTCATCACCCGCGCCGGGTCGGCGTCGGTGCGGCGGCCGAAGGCCTGCACGGCCGCGTCGATGTTCTTCTCCGTGCCGTCCAGGACGACCTCGTCCCCGGGTTCGATCCGGTCGGCGGAACCGGCGATCCGGGCCACGCCGCCGCGGCGCAGCGCCACCACGCGCACCAGCCCCTCGGAGATCCCGGGGATCTCCCGCACGGCGAGGGCGGAGGTGGCGGCCGCGGCGGTGAAGCGCAGCTTGCCGTCGGTCACCGGCGCCGGATCGCGCGGGGAACTGCTCCACGGGCGGGCGGCGAGCACGGTGATCGCGATGATGGTGCCGACCACGCCCACCAGGTAGGACAGCCCGTAGCCCACGGCCGGGGCCTGCCCGCCGGTGAGCTGGTTCGCCAGCGCCATCGCCGGCGTCGCGGTGAGCGAACCCGTCCACACGCCGATCGCCGTCGGCAGGTCCAGGTTGAGCAGCGCGGCCAGGGGGTGCACCGTGAAGGCGGTGAGGATCACCACGACGACGGCGGCCAGCATCAGGGGCAGGTTGCGGCGCAGGTCGCGGAAGAACACCTTGCCGGCGCCGAGCCCGATCAGGTAGGCGAACAGGGCCAGGCCGAAGCTCTGGAACAGGGCCAGCCGGTCGCCGACGTCGGGCAGCACCGCCCCGACGAGCAGGCCCACGAACAGTGCTCCCGAGGCGCCGAGGCGGATCTTGCCCAGGGGGATGGTGCCGACGGCGGCGCCCAGGGCAACCGTGGCCATGAGGACGAGGATGGGCTGGTCGTTGAGCAGTGCGAGCATGGGCGGGTCTCCGTCCTGCCGTGGTGGTCGGTCAGAAGTGGTACGGGAAGGCGGACCAGTCCGGGTCGCGCTTCTGCAGGAACGCGTCCCGGCCCTCCACGGCCTCGTCCGTCATGTAGGCCATGCGCGTGGCCTCGCCGGCGAAGACCTGCTGGCCGGCCATGCCGTCGTCGGGAAGGTTGAACGCGAACTTGAGCATGCGCAGGGCCTGCGGGGACTGACGGTTGATGTCCGCGGCGAACTCGAGGGCGACCTCCTCGAGGCGCTCGTGGTCCACGGCCTCGTTCACCGCGCCCATGGCCACCATCTCCTCGGCCGAGTACTCGCGGCCGGTGAAGAAGATCTCGCGGGCGCGCTTCTGGCCCACCTGCCGGGCGAGCAGGGCCGAGCCGTAGCCGGCGTCGAAGGAGCCCACGGTGGCGTCCGTCTGCTTGAACTTCCCGTGCTCGCGGGAGGCGAGGGTGAGGTCCGCGACCACGTGCAGCGAGTGGCCGCCGCCGGCCGCCCAGCCGTTCACGACGGCGATGATCGCCTTGGGGGAGGTGCGCATCAGGCGCTGGACCTCGAGGATGTGGAGGCGTCCGGCGCGGGCCGGGTCGATGGTCTCGGCCGTCTCCCCCTCGGCGTAGCGGTAGCCGTCGCGGCCGCGGATGCGCTGGTCGCCGCCGGAGCAGAAGGCGTGCCCGCCGTCCTTGGGGGAGGGGCCGTTGCCGGTGAGCAGCACCGTGCCGACGTCCGGGGTCATGCGGGCGTGGTCGAGGGCGCGGTAGAGCTCGTCCACGGTGCCGGGCCGGAACGCGTTGCGGACCTCGGGGCGGTCGAAGGCGATGCGCACCGTCGGCAGGTCGCGCACCCAGCGGCCGTCGGCGTCGCGCTCCACCTGGCGGTGGTAGGTCAGGTCCTCGAAGTCGAAGCCCTCGACCACGCGCCAGCGCGTGGGGTCGAAGAGGTCGGAGACCTGCTCGGGCAGGCGGTCGCGGTCGGGGCGGGCGGCGTCGGGCTGCGGGGTGCTCATGGGGCCCGAGTCTAGGCCCGCCGGGCGAGGCGGGGGTGAGCCGCCCGCCTCCTCCGCGAGCCAGACAATTCGGTCGTCCCAGGGCCGTTCTGACAGCAGTACTCTCTGGTTCACGCGCGCGGCGCACCAGCGCATCGACGGCTGCGCGGGCTGCCGGGGCCCCGCCCCGGCTCAGACGATCCGCGCCGTCGCCCCCAGCGCGGTCAGCAGGAACGCGTACTCCCAGGCGGTGTCCTCCCAGCCCTGGTACCGGCCGGACGCGCCGCCGTGGCCGCCGTCCATCTCGGTGCGCAGCAGGATCGGGGCGCCGCCCTCGGCCAGAGGCGTGGCCTGGTCGCTCGTCACCGTCCGCCGCAGCTGGGCCACCCACTTGGCCGGCTCGACGTAGTGCACGCGGGTGTCGTTCAGGCTCGTCACGGCCGCGATCGCCGGGTAGTCCACCGCCCGCACGTTCTCATACGGGGTGTAGGCGCGCATGGCCGCGTACACGGCCGCGTCCTCGATCGGGTTGCCCCACTCCTCCCACTCGAGCGCGGACAGCGGCAGCTCCGGGTCGAGGATGGTGGTGAGCGCGTCCACGAACGGCACCACGGCCAGGCACGCCCGGTACAGCTCCGGCGCGAGGTTCAGCACAGCGCCCATGAGCAGGCCGCCGGCCGAGCCGCCCATGCAGGCCACGCGCGCCGGGTCCGCCCAGCCGAGGCCCACGAGGTGCCGGGTGGCGTCCACGAAGTCCGTGAAGGAGTGCCGCTTGGCCAGCTTCTTGCCGTCCTCGTACCAGCGCCGGCCCAGTTCGCCGCCGCCGCGCACGTGCGCGACCGCGAACACCACGCCCCGGTCCAGCAGGGACAGCCGGGCCACACCCAGCACGGGGTCCATGGACATCTCGTAGGAGCCGTAGCCATACACCACGCACGGGGCCGTCCCGTCCGGCTTCACGTCGCGGCGCCGGATCACGGTGACGGGGATCCGCACGTCCTCCCCGGTCACCGACGACGGCTCGGAGGCCGGCGCCCACACGCGCTCGGCCACGTAGTCGGCCGGGTCGTAGCCGGGCACCTCCGTCTCGCGGCGCAGGTGCACCTCGCCTGTCGCCGCCGAGACGTCCAGCACGCGCGCGGGCGTGATCCAGGACGTGTAGGCCAGCCGCAGGAACGGGGACTCGGCCGCCGTCGCGGACAGATGGCACGCGTAGAGCTCCTCGTCGAACGCGGGCTCGCGCCAGTGCGCGGCCTGCCCGGCCAGCACGGCGTCCAGTTCGGCGACGACGACGCGCGGGGTCGTCTCCCGGCGCACGGCCAGGGCGGCATGGGTCAGGGTGACCATGACGCCGTCGACCTTCACGTCCTCGCGGTGCGGGACGACCGTGCGCCAGGCGCCGCGGTCGGCGACGTCCGCCTCGGCGACCACCGAGAGCATCCCGTTGGGCGCGGCGACGGGGGCGCCGTCGTCGTCCAGGGCGCGGTCGTGGACCACGAGCAGCCGGCGGACGCCGTCGGCGTCGGTGACGGGCTCGACGTCGGCGAGCATCCGCCACGCGCGGGGGATCAGCACGCGCGGGGCGGGCAGGGGTGCGGCGGGGTCCTCCGGCAGATCGACCACGAGGGTCTCGGAGACCTCCGAGTTGCCGACGCCGATCAGCAGCTGGGTGCGGTCGGCCACGCCCTCGAAGCCGGTCCACATGCCCGGGTCGGCCTCCTCGTGCAGGAGCACGTCCTCGGCCGGGTCGGTGCCGAGCACGTGGGCCTTGACCTGGTACGGCCGCCACGAGTCGTCCCACACGGTGTAGAACACGCGGGTGCCCGAGCGGTCGAAGCGGACGCCGTGGGCCACGTTCTCGACCGCGTCCGGCAGGTCCTCGCCCGTGGCGATCTCGCGCACGCGCAGGGTGAAGCGCTCGTCGCCGGTGTGGTCCACGGCGTAGGCCACCCGGGTGGCGTCCGGGCTGATGTGCAGGCCGCCGAGCGCGAAGAACGGGTGGCCCTCGGCCTCGGCGTTGCCGTCCAGGATCACCTGCTCGCCCGGCAGGGCGGCGTCCGGGGTGATGACGGGCGGGGTCCAGTCGGCCTCCAGGTCGCCGGTGTCGCGTGCGGGCACGCGGCAGTGGATCGGGTACTCGGCGCCCTCGCGGGTGCGCACGAAGTACCACCACCCGTCCCGGCGGGCGGGCACGGAGCGGTCCGTCTCCACCGTGCGGGCCTTGATCTCGCCGACGATCGCCTCGCGCAGCGGCGCCTGGTCCGCGGTCACGGCCTCGGTGTACGCGTTCTCGGCGGCCAGGTGCTCGAGCACGCGGGGCTCCGCCTTGCCGCGCAGCCACTCGAAGTCGTCCTGGAACGTGTGGCCGTGGTGGCGGCGGGTCACGGGCTCGGCGGAGGCGGACGGCGGGACGGGGGCGTGCGAAGTGGTCTGGGGCATGCGGCCCATCCCATCACGCCGCGCGGGGCGGGGCCGACACCCCGCGCCGCACACGGCGACGGCGGCGCACCGGTCCGGTGCGCCGCCGTCGGGGGTGACGGGGGTGTGGCTCAGAGTGCCCGGGCCACGAGCATCTTCATGATCTCGTTGGTGCCGCCGTAGATCTTCTGCACGCGGGCGCCCGTGAACGCCCGGGCGATCGGGTACTCCTCCATGTACCCGTACCCGCCGAAGAGCTGCAGGCAGCGGTCGACCACCTTGTTCTGCATGTCGCTGGCGAAGAACTTCACCATGGAGGCGTCTGCGGCGGTCAGCGTGCCGTCCACGTGGGCGACGATGCACTGGTCCACGAGGGTCCGGGTCGCCAGCGTGTCCGCGACGCACTCCGCCAGGACGAACTGCGTGTTCTGGAAGGACATCAGCGGTTCGCCGAACGCGTGACGCTCCTTGGTGTACCGGATGGTCTCGCGCACGGCGGCCTCGCACACGCCCGCGGCCAGCACCGCCAGGGTGAGCCGTTCCTGAGGCAGCTGGGCCATGAGCTGCACGAAGCCCTGGCCCTCGTCCGGGCCGAGCAGGTGGGACACGGGGACCCGCATGTCCGAGAAGGAGAGTTCGCGGGTGTCCTGGCCGTGCTGACCGATCTTCTTCAGGACCCGGCCGCGCTCGAAGCCCTCGAGGCCGTCCGTCTCCGCGACGATCAGGGACAGACCGCGGCCACCGGGCTCGTCTCCCGTCCGCGCCACGATGAGCAGCAGGCCGCAGTGCGTGGCGTTCGAGATGAAGGTCTTGGAACCGTTGATCACGTAGTGGTCCCCGTCGCGGGTGGCGCGCGTGCGGACCGCCTGCAGATCCGACCCGGTGTTGGGCTCGGTCATGGCGATCGCCCCGACCAGCTCTCCCGAGGCCAGCCCGGGCAACCACCGCTGCTTCTGCTCCTCGGTGCCGTACGCCAGGATGTAGTGCGCGACGATCGGGGAGTGGATGCTGAATCCCCACGCGTCGTCGAAGCAGCGACCCTGTTCGGTGAGGATCGCGGCCTCGAGCGCGAAGGTGCCGCCGGCCCCGCCGTACTCCTCCGGCAGGGAGGGACACAGCAGGCCGGCCTCTCCGGCCTTGGTCCACAGGTCGCGGTCCACCCCGTGCTGCTCGGCCCAACGCTCCTCGTGGGGGACGACCTCGCGGGCCAGGAAGTCGCGGCAGTGCTCCAGCAGGGCCTCCGCGTCCTCCGTCAGCCAGGGGGATCGGTACGAATCCAGGATCATGGTGTTCTCCTCGGTGTCTCAGTGTGTCGGTGTCGGTCAGCGGGAACCGAAGACGGGGCGCCGCTTCTGCGCAAATGCGCTCATCCCTTCGGCGGCGTCGTCGGAGGCCAGCGCCTCCAGGAAGGCCCGGCGCTCGTGGGCCAGGCCGTCGGTCAACGACAGGTCCTGGGCGCGGCGGGCACAGCCGACGGCGAGGCGGACCGCGCCTGGCGCGTTGTCCGCGGCGCGCCGGGCGATGTCGACCGCACGGGCGACGACGTCCTCGTCCGCCGCGACCTCGGCGACCAGGCCCGCGGACTCGGCCCACGCAGCGTCGACCGACTCACCGGTCATGAGCATCCGCGTGGCCTTGGCCTTGCCGATCGCGTGGACGAGCCGCTGTGTGCCGCCGGCGCCGGGGATGACGCCGAGCCGGACCTCGGGCAGTCCGAAGGACGCGGACTCCCCGGCGACGACGAGGTCGCAGGCCAGGGCCAGCTCGCAGCCACCGCCGAGGGCGAGTCCGCGCACCGCGGCGATCACCGGCTGGGGGCTCGCGGCGAGCAGGTCGAACAGCCGGTCGAGGTAGACCTCGGCGTCCGGGTCGGCGGTGAGGGCCTCGCGGAGGGCGAGCACCTCCGGGATGTGTGCACCGGCACAGAACGCGCGGTCGGAGCCGGTGATCACGACGGCGCGCACCTCCGGGTCCTGCTGGGCGTGCTCGAGGGCATCGGCGAGGCCGGCCACGAGCGCCGACCCCAACGCGTTCAGGGCCCGGTCGTCCTGCAGGTGGATCACGGTGACGGGGCCGATGCGCTCGGTCCGGATGATGTCGCGGGTCATGCTCGGCCGCCTTCCTCGACGTCGCCGGCCCCGCCGCCGGGGCGGGCGGCCTCCGACGCGTCCGCATAGAGGTCCGTGTGCCGGCCGCGGATCGTCTTCTTGTCGATCTTCCCGACACTGGTGCGGGGGAGCTCCGTGACCACGTCCACGCGCTCCGGGAGCTGCCACGAGGCGAACGCCCCGCTCAGGTGCTCGTGGACCTCGGCGAGCGTGATCGTCGCTCCAGGACGAAGCATCACCTGTACGTATGGGCGCTCCTGCCACTTGGGGTGGGGCAGCCCGACGACCGCGGCTTCCGTGATGGCCGGATGGCTCGTCAGCAGGTTCTCCATGTCGATCGACGAGATCCACTCGCCGCCGGACTTGATGACGTCCTTGAGGCGATCGGTGACCTTGAGGTAGCCGTCCGAGTCGACGGTGCCGACGTCGCCGCTGCGCCAGTAGCCGTCGAGGAACCGGCCCTCGGCGTCGGCCTCGCTCATGCCGTGGTACCCCGTCGTGACCCACGGCCCGCGCACGCAGATCTCCCCCTGGCTGACGCCGTCGAAGGGCAGGTTTTCATCACCCGGCCCGACGATCCGCAGGTCCACGTTGGTCAACGGCAGGCCCTGCTTGCGTTTGAGGTCCATCAGGGCGGGCTCGTCGAGGCGGGCGAGCACACCCGGCTTGTAGCGGTTCACCGTGACCAGGGGAGTGGTCTCGGTGGCGCCGTAGGCATGGACCACCTCCGCGCCCGTGAGGTCGCGGAATCCCCGCATGAGCGACAACGACGGCTCGGTCGCCCCGGAGATCATGCGCAGCCGGCTCAGGTCCGGCTTCTCGTCCAGGGTCTCGATGTAGGCGAGCATCGGCTGGAAGATGGCGGGGGCGCCGCTGGTGATCGTCACCTCTTCGGCGATGAGGGCGTCGGTCAGGGGGGCGGTGTCCTCCGCCATGTAGCGGCCGGGGAGGACGATCTTGTTCGCCATCAGGGTGGCGGCCTGCGGGAGGCCCCAGGCCTGGCCGTGGAACATGGGGGTGATGATCATGGTGGCGTCCCGGAGCGTCATGCCGATCGAGGCGGCCAGGGCATACGAGTGCAGCACGATCGCGCGGTGCGAGTAGAACACCCCCTTCGGCCGGCCGGTCGTGCCGGTGGTGTAGCACGCGCCGTAGGCGGAGGTCTCCTCGACCTCCGGCCAGTCGACGTCCGGGGAGGCCGAGGCCAGGAGGTCCTCGTAGTGCCGCACGCCCGGCAGCGTCGTCTCGATCTCGGACAGGGGGCGGTCCGTCATCACCACCCACGTGGTCACCTCCGGCAGGCGCGGGGCGATGACCTCGGCGTGGCGCAGCAGGGACTCGTCCACGAACACCGTGGTGCACCCGCTGTCCGTGAGGACGTGGACGAGGTCTTCGGGTGCGAGGCGGAGATTCACCTGGACCATCGTCGCGCCGATGCCGGGGATCGCCCAGTAGAGCTCGTAGTGTCGCCGACTGTTCCAGTCGATGACGCCCACGCGGTCGCCGGGGCTGACGCCGAGGCCGGTCATGGCGTTCGCGGCGCGGCGGATCCGTTCGTAGGCCTCGGCGTACGTGTAGCGGTCCCACCCCCCGTCCGGGGTGCGATAGACGATCTCCTGGTCGCCGTGGGTCCGGGCGGCGTGTCGGATGAGGGTGGTGGTGTTCAGCTGGACGTCGTCCCCCGAGGTCGAGGGGTATCCGGTGACGCGGCGGCGGGGCGCGGTGCTCATGGTTCCTCCAGAAGTGGTCAGGATCAGCGGGGCGCCATGCGGATGGCGCCGTCGAGGCGGATGGTCTCGCCGTTGAGCATCTGGTTCTCCACGATGTGGGTGACCAGATGCGCGTATTCGGCCGGATCGCCGAGGCGGGAGGGATAGGGCACCTGCTCCCCGAGGGAGGCACGGGCCTTCTCCGGCAGCTGGTGCATCATCGGCGTGAGGAAGAGTCCGGGCGCGATCGTGTTCACGCGGATTCCGTAGGCTGCGAGCTCACGGGCGATCGGCAGCGTCATCGCCACCACGCCCCCCTTCGACGCTGAGTACCCGGCCTGGCCCACCTGTCCCTCGTAGGCGGCCACGGAGGCCGTGTTGACGATGACGCCGCGGCCGCCATCGTCGTCCGGCTCGTTCTCGGCCATCGCCGCGGCCGCGAGGCGGATGACGTTGAAGGTGCCGATGAGGTTCACCCCGACGATCCGTTCGAAGTCCGCCAGCGGCTGGGGGCCGTCGCGGGAGATCACCTTGGCGGCCGAGCCGATGCCGGCGCAGTTCACGACGCCGGACAGCGGCCCCGGCTGGCGGGTCGCCTCCGCCACGGCGTGCGCGACCTGGACGGCGTCGGTGACGTCTGCCTCGACGAAGACGGCGCCCTCGGGCGCGGTTCCGGCGCGGTCGGCCACCACCACGTGCCCGCCGCGGTCGAGCAGCGCGCGGGTCGTGGCCTCGCCGAGGCCGGACGCGCCGCCGGTGACGAGGAAGGTGCGGTCCTTGATCTGCATGTGATGCTCCTGGTTCTGGTCCTGGGAGGGTTCCGTTGGTCGGGGCGCTTAGAAGCGCTCGAGGATGGTGGCGTTGGCCATGCCGCCGCCCTCGCAGACCGTCAGCAGCCCGTACCGGGCCTGACGGCGGTGGAGCTCGTCGGTGAGCTGAGTGAGCAGCCGGGCGCCGGTCGAGCCGAGCGGGTGGCCGATCGCGATGGAGCCGCCGTTCACGTTGAGCTGGTCCTCCGGGTAGCCGAACTCGTCCATGAAGATCAGGGGGACGGGGGCGAACGCCTCGTTCACCTCGACGAGGTCGATGTCCGTGATGTCCAGTCCGGCCTGGTCCAGGGCGCGGCGGGTCGCGGCGAGGATCGCTGTGAACTGGAGCACCGGGTCGTCCGCCGCCACCGCCATGCTGAGGATGCGGGCCTTGGGGCGCAGCCCGGCGGCCTCGGCGGCGCCGCGTTCGGCGACGAGGAGGGCGGCGGCGCCGTCGCTGAGCTGGGAGGAGTTCCCCGCCGTGATGGCGCCGTCGGGGGAGAACACGGGGGCGAGCGCGGCCACCTTCTGCGGATCGACGTCCGCACGGATGCCTTCGTCGGCGGTGAGTGCCACGGTGTCGCCATTGCGGTCGAGCCCGTCGATCGGCACGAGGGAATCCGTGAAGCGGCCTTCCCGGGTGGCTTCGGCGGCGCGGCGGTGGCTCTGGACGCTGTAGGCGTCGAGCCGTTCGCGCGTGAGGCCCCACTTCTCCACGATGAGCTCCGCGGACGGCCCCTGGGCGGGGAGGTTGCCTTCGAAACGGGCCAGGGAACGCGTGCCGTACCACTCGCCGCGGGGGCCGCCCGGGGCGAAGAGCGGGCCGAGGTCCACCCGGGACATGGACTCCACGCCGCAGCCGATCGCCCAGTCGTATTCGCCGGACCGGACGCCCTGGGCGGCGAAGTGCACGGCCTGTTGGCCGGAGCCGCACTGGCGGTCGATCGTGGTGCCGGGCAGGCCGATCGGCAGGCCGGCGCCGAGTAGCGCGTTGCGGGCCACGTTGCCCGCCTGCTCGCCGCGCTGGAGCGCGCAGCCGGCGATCAGGTCGTCCAGGGCGTCGGCGTCGGCCCCGGAATGGCGGACGAGGTGGTCGAGCGTGTGCGCGAGCAGGTCCAGGGGATGCCAGTCGCGCAGGGCGCCGCCGCGGCGGCCCACGGGGGTGCGGACGGCGTCGACGATCACGGCGTCTCGGCTGGAAGGGGCGGTGCTCATGGGTTCTCCTTCACGGGTGAGGTCTGGTGGGACGGAGGGGCCCGGCTCAGGCGGGGACGCCGGGCTCGGTGAGGTCGGCCCGCAGGCGGTGCTTGAGGATCTTCCCGGAGAGGTTGCGGGGGATCTCGCGCAGCACCAGCTCGTGCGGGAGCTTGTAGTGCGAGAGGCGGCCTTCGCCGTAGTCCCGCAGCGCCTCGAGGGACACGGTCGCGCCGGGCATCGGGGCGACGACGGCGACGATGCTCTCCCCGTAGTCGGGATGGGGGCGTCCGATGATCGCCAGTTCGGCGACGCCCGGGCAGCCGGCCAACGCGTTCTCCACCTCGGCGGAGTACACGTTGCGCCCGCCCGTGATGATGAGGTCCTTGAGGCGGTCGACCACGGTGAGGAAGCCCTCCTCGTCGACCCGGGTGAGGTCGCCCGTGTGGACCCAGCCGTCGACGACCGTGACCGCCGTGGCCTCGGGGTTCCGCCAATACCCCTTCATCATGGTCTCGCCCCGCATGATCATCTCGCCGACCTCCCCAGGGCCGACGTCGCGGCCGTCCGCGTCGACGACGCGCACCTCGGTGTTGGGCATGGCCATGCGCCCGCTCGTGTGTGGCTTCGCCATGACCTCCTCATGGGTGAGCAAGATCCCGCCCGGACCGCCCTCGGTCTGGCCGCACGCCTGGATGATGTGGACGTGAGGCAGCGCGGCCACGAGCGCCTCGGCCGTGCTCGCCGGCATCGGGGCGGCGCCGTAGAGGATGCCGCGCAGGTGGGACAGATCGCTGGCGGCCAACCTCGGGCTGCGCAGCATGTAGGCGAGCATCGTGGGGACGCCGAAGAAGATGGTGGCCCTCTCCCGCTCGAGCGTCGCGATGACCTCGTCGGGGTCGAAGGCCGGGAGCAGGACGTGGGTGGCGCCCAGCATTACGCCGCTGAACAGCAGGAGGTTGAGGGCGGCGGAGTGGTACAGCGGCGCCACGTGCACCATCGTCTCGCCGACCCGCATGCCCAGGCCCATGATCATGTTCTGGCCCACCCACAGCACGCGGTGGTGGTCGAAGAGGGCGCCCTTCGGCCGTCCCGTCGTGCCGGAGGTGTAGATGATGAGGGCGTCGTCGTCCTCGGCCAGGTCCGGATGGGCGACGGCTCCTTCAGGCCGGCCGTCGGCCGCGGCGAGGACGTCGTCGAAGCCGTCGAGAGCGCCGAGCGCGAGGAGCTGGGCCGACCCCGAGTCCGCTGCGGCCAGGGCCTGGACACCCTCGCCGACGGTCGGGTCGACGAGGAGCATCCGCGCCTCGGTGTCGGCGAGGAAGTGCTCGAGTTCAGGACGCGCGGAGCGCGGGTTGACGGGGGCGACGATCGCACCCGCCCGCAACGCTCCGTAGAGGCCGATCACGAATTCGGGGGTGTTGCCGGCCACGAGGACGACGCGGTCGCCCGGGCGCAGTCCTCGGGAGATGAGTTCACCGGCGAGCCGGTCCACGGTCGCATCGAGGTCGGCATAGGTGAGCGAGGAATCGCCCCATTTCAGGGCGGGGTGCTGGGGGACGCGGCGGGCCGTGGTGGCGAGGACGCTGGGGAGGGTGGCCATGATGTGCTCCTGAGGACGGACGGCGGGGTCAGCGAGGGGGACGGACGACGGCGAGCGGCAGGTCGAGCTCGTTAGCGATCCGCTCCCACTCGGCTCCGGGACGGGTGAGGATCGTGCGGGCGATCTCGTCCCGGGTCGAGCCGATGTGCTCCGCCAGGCGGGCGGCGAAATGGGGCTCGACCGCGGCGACGGCCACATGGCCGTCGGCGCTGGCGTAGAGGGAATAGGTGGGCAGGTCTCCGCCGAGCGGGCCGCCCGGGCCGAGCAGGCCCCGCCGCACCGGGGCCGCGGCGGCCCTGGCGGCGTCCTCGAGCGTCACGCGGACGCGGGTGACCGGGCCCCCGTGGTCTCGGCTCCGCAGCGCGGCGAGCGCGGCGGAGACGGCCCGCTCCCCGCCGAGCAGGTCGGCCACGGGCACGAGCGGCATCCGGGGGGCGTCGAGGGTGCCGGCGGCGGCCTGGTAGGTCAGGTCGTGGCCCGGCAGGTCGGCGTCGTCACCGTCGTGTCCCACGACCTCGAGGAACACGGCTCCCGCGGCATGCGCCGAGGCAGGTAGGCCGAGGCGGTCGGCCGCGGACGGGCGCAGCGAGCTGAGCAGCAGGTCAGCGCCCTTCAGGAGGGTCGCGAGGTGGTCCTGCCCGGGACCGGTCTTCAGGTCCAGGGTCAGGACGCGCTGGCCGGCGATGAGTTCGGCGTACCACTGCGGGGCAGCGGCGGCGAGCGGATCGCCCGTCGGCGGTTCGATCTTCACGACCTCGGCTCCGAATTCGGCGAGCCGGGCCGCTGCGAGGGGGCCGGGCAGGTTCACGGCCACGGAGACGACGCGGATCCCGGCCAGGGGCCGCTCGCCCACGGATGTGGCGGGGCCGGACGTCGTCTGATCGATGGGCTGCACGGGTGCCCTCCTCTCGGTCCACTGGAATGTGATCTGCATCGCATCGGGGCGATGTTGTACGAATGTATAGTCGACTGTGCGAATGTGCAATGGCAGGATGAGATCCGCCGTCATCACCGACGGGCGGCAGCCCCCGGCCTCGCGGGGCTCGAGAGAGGAGCAACGGTGACGATCGACGCACGGAACGGTCCCGGAGGGGCGGGGATGGACGCCCCGGCATCGGACCTCACGGGCAAGGCCCGCATCCGACACGCCGCCCTCCGGCTCTTCGCGCATCACGGCGTCGAGGGGACCTCGATGCGTGCCATCGCCGAGGAGGCGTCCGTGACCGTCGGCCTGATCACGCATCACTACGGCTCCAAGGCCGGGCTGCATCGGGAGGTGGACGCCGCGGTCGCCGACGATTTCGCGGCCGCGATCGCGTCCGTCCCCGCGGAGGGGACGGCTCGAGACGTGACCCTCCGTCGGGACGCCGCGGTGGCTGAGATGCTCCGGGCCCGTCCCGACGTCCTCGAGTACGTCCGGCGCCATGTGCTGCTGGGCGAGCCGGCCGCCGACTCCCAGCTCGTGGAGAAGCTCACGGCGCTCGCCCGTGAGCAGGTGCGCCAGCTGCGTGCCGCGGGGCTCATCAGCGGCCGGCGGGACGAGGTGCCGCAGGTGGTGTCGATGATCATGCGCATGCTCGGCGAGCTCTTCTTCGAGCCGCTGGTGGACCGGATCGTCGACGCGGTCGACCGCGACGCCGCCCGGCCGGCGGTGGTCGTCCGTGTCCAGGCGGCGGAAGACGAAACAGCGAGAGGAGGCCGGGCATGACGGCCCAGGCGACAGACGGGCGGCACGCAGAGGACTTCACCGTGGGCGAGGAATGCGACCTCGGCACGTACGAGGTGACGGAGCAGGAGGTCATCGCGTTCGCATCCCACTGGGACCCGCAGGACATCCACATCGACCCCGGGCACGCCGAGACGGGGGGCCGCTACGGAGGCCTGATCGCCAGCGGCCTCCACACCCTGGCGATCCTCCAGCGCCTCCAGGTGCTGGGACGCCGCGAGCACTGGAACGTGATCGCCGGGCAGGGCATCGACCGCCTGCGGTTCCGGCGGCCGGTGCGCCCGGGGGACGTCCTCTCCGGACACAGCCGCGTCATCGACGTGCGGCTGGAGCCAGAGTGGCGCCGCGGACTCGTGGTGTTCGACGTGCGCGCCCTCAACCAGGAGGGCAAGGAGGTGCTGACCATGGAGATGGCGGCCTACCTCGAGATGCGGTCCGAGGCCACGGCCGGGAGGCGGGCATGACCGGCACCAGGGTGGCCACCGAACGTCACGACACCGCCCTCGTCCTGACCCTGGACGGCCCGGATCGGCTCAACGCCGTCACGCCGACCGCCATGGAGGCGCTGCACACCGCGCTGGGGGAGGCCGGTCGGGACCCGGCGATCCGCGCCGTCATCCTCACCGGCCGAGGACGGGCCTTCTGCGCGGGAGCCGATCTCCGGGACGACCTCGATCCGGAGGCGACGATGCGCGCGGCCAACCGTGTCGTCGAGACGATCCGGGCGGTGGACGTGCCGGTCATCGCGGCCGTCAACGGTCCGGCCGTGGGCTACGGCGCGGCCCTGGCGGCCGCCGCCGACCTCGCGGTCGCCGCCGACGACGCGTACCTCCTGCTGCCGTTCACGGGCATCGGCCTGGTGCCGGACGGCGGCAGCTCCGTCACCATCGCGCGGGCCGTCGGCCGGGCGCTGGCCGCGGAGATGGCCCTGACGGGGCGGCGCCTCGGGGCGGAGGAGGCTCGGGCCGCGGGGCTGTTCTCCCGCGTGGTCCCCGGGCCGGACCTCGCCGGCGTCGCCCACGCCCTCGCCGACGCGGTGGCCGAGCGTCCCCGCCGTGCGGTCGCGCTGGCCAAGGCCGCCCTCAACGCGGCCGACGCGGAGGTCGTGGGGCGCGCGCTCGAGCGTGAGGCGCGGGACCAGGTGGAGCTGATCCGCTCGGCCGAGTTCGCGCAGCGGTCCGCCGCCTTCCGGCGCTGACGACACCCCGCGCCGCACACGACGACGGCGGCGCACCGGTCCGGTGCGCCGCCGCCGGGGGTCGCGGGTCAGTTCAGGCCGAGGGCCGCCCGGACCACGCCGAGCCCGAAGTACGCGACGAACGCGAGCGCCACGAACCACAGCAGCGGGTGCACCTCGCGGCCGCGGCCCTGGCCGGTGCGGATCACCGCGTAGGCCACCACGCCGGCGCCGATGCCGTTGACGATCGAGTAGGTGAACGGCATGAGGATGAACGTGAGGAACGCGGGGAAGGCCGCGCCCGGGTCGGACCAGTCGATCTGCACCACGTGCTGGCACATCATGAACCCGACCACCACGAGCGCGGGGGCCACGGCCTCGAACGGCACGAGGTGGATGAGCGGGGAGAGGAACACGGCCGCGAGGAAGAACAGGCCGGTGAACACGGAGGCCAGGCCGGTCCGGGCGCCCTCGCCGATGCCGGTGCCGGACTCCACGAAGATCTGGTGCGCCGAGCCGGAGGCGGCGCCGCCCACGGCGACCGCGAGCGCGTCCGCGGCGAGCACCCGGTTCAGGTCGGGGATGGAGCCGTCCGGGTTCACGGTGCCGGCCTCGCGGGCCAGGCCCACGGAGACGCCCATCGCGTCGAAGAACACGGAGAGCAGGATCGCGAACACGAGCAGGGAGGCCATCAGCCCGCCCACGGAGGTGAAGGCGCCGAACAGGTCCACGCTGCCGAGCAGGTGCAGGTCCGGGGCGGTCCACTCGGGCAGGGAGGGGGCGATCAGGGACCAGCCGGTGGGCACGGCGTTCCCGTCGGCGTCCACGGAGGGGCCGATGTGGAACACGGCCTCCAGCACGTTGGCGAGGATCGTCGCCACGACGATGCCGATCAGGATGGCGCCGCGCACCTTGCGGATCACGAGGACCGCGGTCAGCAGCAGCCCGACGACGAAGACCAGCACGGGCCAGCCCTCGAGCTCGCCGCCCGTGCCCAGGCCCACCGGGACCGTGGTGTCGGCGGCGTCCGGCAGCCGCCGCACGAACCCGGCGTTGACGAGGCCGATCAGCGCGATGAACAGGCCGATGCCCACCACGATGCCGGACTTCAGCGACTCCGGGACCGCGTCGAACACGGCGCGTCGGAAGCCGGTCACCACGAGCAGCAGCATCACGAGACCGGCGAGGGTGACGAGGCCCATCAGCTGGGGCCAGGTGAGTCCCGGTGTCGTGGCGATGGTGATGGAGACGAACGCGGAGACGCCCAGGCCCGCGGCCACCGCGAACGGGTGCCGCGCCCACACGCCCATGACGATGGTCATGACGCCCGCCACGAGCGCGGTCACGGCGGCCACGGCGGGGATGCCCAGGGTGTTCCCGGCCGAGTCGGGCCCGGACAGGATCAGCGGGTTCAGCACCACGATGTAGCTCATCGCCAGGAACGTGGCGAGGCCGCCGCGGAACTCCTGGCCCACCGACGAGCCGCGCTCGGTGATGCGGAAGTACCGGTCCAGGGCGCCGCGGGGAGCGGCGCCCTGGACCGGTACCTGTCTCTTCTACACATCTCCGAGCCCACGAGACGGAGCTACATCTCGAAT
>NZ_JABFAZ010000030.1:21208-38069 GCF_017168505.1 Micrococcus sp. KRD077
CCGCCCCGGCCGGCCGACCCCGCCTGCTGGACGTGGCGCGCGCCCGGCGCGGAGCGTTGCTCACGGCCGGCTTCGGTGTCGTGGCCGTCTCCGCCGCCCGCGCGGCGCGCAACGCCGTCATCCCGCTGTGGGCCACACACCTGGGCCTGGACGCGGCGACGGCGTCGCTCGTCTTCGGCCTGGCCGGCGCGGCGGACCTGCTGCTCTTCTACCCCTCGGGCCGGCTCATGGACCGCTTCGGCCGGCGCGCCGTGGCGGTGCCGTGCCTGACCCTGCTGGGGGCGGGGTTCCTCACCGTCAGCCTCACCCGGGAGCCGACGGCGTTCGCGGCGGCGGCGGTGCTGCTGGGCATCGGCAACGGCTTCGGCGCGGGGATCGTGATGACCCTCGGGGCGGACCACTCGCCGCCGAACGCGCGCGCCCAGTTCCTCGGCCTGTGGCGCTCGATGTCCGACGCGGGGATGCTCGCCGGGCCGCTGCTGCTCTCCGGGGTGACCGCCGCGGCCGGGCTGGCCGTCGGCGTCGGCTCCCTCGCGGTCGTCTGCGGTCTCGGAGCGGTCGTGTTCGCCGCGGTGCTGCCGCGCGGGCCGGGGGCCGTGGCGGACCCGCCGGCCGTCGTCGTGCGCTCCCGCTGACCGGGGCGCCGGGCCGTCGGCTCAGTCGGCGGTCTCGTCCGGGGGGATGGTCTGCCCGGAGGCCTGGTCGTCGAACACCATGTACGTCTGCGTGTCGACGACGCTCGGCAGGGTCTGCAGTTCGTCGAAGATCACGCGGCGCAGGTCGGCGGTGTCCCGCGCGCGGACCAGCAGGATCACGTCCATGTTCCCGCCCACGAGGGAGACGTGGGAGACCTCGGGGATGGCCAGGAGCGTGGCGCGCAGCTCCCGCCAGTCGTGCTGACGCAGCTTCATGGTCACGTGGGCGGAGGCCCCGAAGCCGACCTTGACGGGGTCGACCCGCACGGTGAAGCCTGTGATCACGCCCGCGTCCTGCAGGCGGTTCAGGCGCGAGTAGCAGTGCGCGCGGGAGATGTGCACGCGCTCGGCCAGGGCCGCGACGGACATCCGCCCGTCCTGCGTCAGTTCGCGGACGATCGCGCGGTCCACGCGGTCCAGCGGCTCGGCGGCCATGGCTCCTCCTGGGGCGGGGCGGACGGGGTCGGCCACGCGGCGGCGGACCGTCTACGTGGCACGAGTCACCATAGCAGTTCGTCTGATGGAGTGCCTGGTTTGCCCCGGATCGTCTCGTGATCCCGGGCGGGCGAGCGACACATTGACCCTCTTGGGCACACTGAAGGCCACAGATCGAGAGGACCCGCCATGAGTGACCCCACCCCCGCCGTGCCCGGGGCCGCCCGGACCGACGAGGCCGAGACCCGCCCGAACGCCGGCGCCGCCTTCGGCATCTCCCTCGAGGAGTACCTGCTCCCCGCCGCCCGCCGCATCCAGCTGATCGGCGAGGACGGCACGCTGCTGGCCCCGGAGGAGCAGGGCACCGAGCCCGGCCACGAGTATCCCCTGCCCTCCGACGAGGAGCTGCTGGCCGCCTACCGCCACCTCGTCATCGGCCGCCGCGTCAACGACCAGGCCTACGCCCTGGTGCGCCAGGGCCGCATGGCCGTCTATCCGTCCTCGCACGGCCAGGAGGCCTCCGAGGTCGCCGCCGCCGTCTGCCTGGGCGAGGACGACTGGCTGTTCCCGACCTACCGCGACACCGTGGCCGTGATCGCCCGCGGCGTCCCGCCGCTCGAGGTGATGGTGGCCTACCAGGGCACCTGGCATCAGGGCTACGACCCCCAGAAGCACCACGTCTCCATCCAGTCCACGCCCCTGACCACCCAGATGCTGCACGCCGTCGGGATGGCCAAGGCCGCCCGTCTGCGCGGCGAGGAGGTCGTGTGCCTGGCCATGGTCGGCGACGGCGGCACCTCCGAGGGCGACTTCCACGAGGCGCTGAACTTCGCGGCCGTGTTCAAGCTGCCGGTGATCTTCTTCGTGCAGAACAACAAGTTCGCCATCTCCGTGCCGTTCGCCAAGCAGTCGGCCGCCCCGTCCCTGGCCCACAAGGCCGTGGGCTACGGCCTGGCCGGCGAGCGCGTGGACGGCAACGACCTCGGCGCCCTGCTGGCCGTGCTGGGCCGCGCCGTGGAGCTGTGCCGGCAGGGCCAGGGCCCCTTCCTCGTGGAGGCGGACACCTACCGCATGCAGGCGCACACCAACACGGACGACCCCTCGCGCTACCGCGACGACGCCGAGGTGAAGGAGTGGGAGGCGCGCGACCCGCTGCGCCGCATGACCGCCTACCTCGAGTCCACCGGCGCCCTCACCGAGGAGGTCTCGGCCCAGATCGCCCGCGACGCCGAGGACGTCGCGCAGCAGCTGCGCGACGCCATGAACGCCGAGACGGAGCTCGATCCGCTCGAGCTGTTCGACCACGTCTACTCCGTGCAGACCCCGCAGCTCGCCGCCCAGCGCGCGCAGCTGGCCGAGGAGCTGTCCCGTTCCGAGAACCAGGAGGCCTGAGCATGGCGACCCTGACCTTCGCCGCCGCGCTCAACGCGGCGCTGGCCGACGAGATGGCCGCCGACGACATGGTGGTGGTGTTCGGCGAGGACGTCGGCACCCTCGGCGGCGTCTTCCGCATCACGGACGGGCTGACCGCGCGCTTCGGCGAGGAGCGCTGCTTCGACACCCCGCTGGCCGAGTCCGGCATCGCGGGCATGGCCGTGGGCATGGCCCTCGGCGGCGCCCGCCCCGTGATCGAGATGCAGTTCGACGCGTTCGCGTACCCGGCCTTCGAGCAGATCGCCTCGCACGTGGCCAAGATGCGCAACCGCACCAAGGGCGCCACGCCCATGCCGATCACCATCCGCATCCCCTACGGCGGCGGCATCGGCGGCGTGGAGCACCACTGCGACTCCTCCGAGTCCTACTACGCGCACACCCCGGGCCTGAAGGTGTACACCCCGGCCTCGGTGAAGGACGCGTACATGATGCTGCGCTCGGCCATCCGCCTGGACGACCCGGTGGTCTTCATGGAGCCCAAGAAGATGTACTGGACCAAGGCCGAGCTCGACCTCGACCAGCTGCGCGCCGAGTTCGAGGAGGGCTGGGCCCGCGTCGAGGACAAGAAGGAGCACGGCGAGGCCTGGGCGCGCGCCGCCGTCGTCCGCGAGGGCACGGACGTCACCCTCGTCTCCTACGGCCCCTCCGTGCCCACCTGCCTCGCCGCCGCCCACGCGGCCGCGGAGGAGGGGCTCTCGGTGGAGGTCGTGGACCTGCGCACCGTGAACCCGCTGGACGAGGACACGATGGCCGCCTCGGTCGCCAAGACCGGCCGCGCCGTCGTCGTCGCCGAGCCGCAGGGCTTCGCGTCCGTGGCCTCCGAGCTGGTGGCCCGGATCCAACAGCGCTGCTTCCACTCGCTGGCGGCGCCCGTGGGCCGCGTGACCGGCTTCGACATCCCGTTCCCCGCGCCGAAGCTCGAGGAGCACCACCTGCCGAACATCGACCGCATCCTGGACGCGATCGACGACCTGAACTGGGACCTGGACGCCGAGGAGGCCCGCGCATGAGCAACACCTTCCTGCTGCCCGACCTGGGCGAAGGCCTGACCGAGGCCGACATCGTCCGCTGGCTCGTCGCCGAGGGCGACACCGTGGCCGTCGACCAGCCCATGGTCGAGGTCGAGACCGCCAAGGCCCTCGTCGAGGTGCCGAGCCCGTACGCCGGCACCGTGCTGACCCTGCACGGCGCCGAGGGCGAGACCATGGACGTCGGCAGCCCGCTGATCACCATCGGCGCGGCCGGCGAGTCCGGTGAGGGCTCCGCGCCCGCCGCCGGCACCGAGGCCCTGGCCGTCCCGCCGGCCACCGGTGCGGCCGCTGCCGAGGCCGCCCGCCCCGGCGCGCTGAGCTACCGCGAGGAGGAGATGGCCGGCGTCCAGCCGAAGCCGGACAAGGCCCGCGGCGGCGACGGCGACGTCGCCGGCTCCGACGACGAGGCCTCCGGCGCCGTGCTCATCGGCTACGGCACCTCCGGCCACAGGGCCACCTCCCGCAGCCGTCCGTCCAAGCGCGGCCGCGGCGCCGCCCGCCCGACACCGGCCCCCACGGCCGGGGCCGGCGCCCCGCGCGTGACCTCCCCGATCGTCCGCAAGCTCGCCCGCGAGAAGGGCGTGGACGTGGCCGCGCTGACCGGCACGGGCCCGGACGGCCTGATCACCCGCGCCGACGTGCTCGCCGCGGCCGAGGGCTCCGCCCCGCAGGCCGCCCCGGCCCAGGCCCCGTTGGTCGCAGCCGTCCCGGCGGCCGAGGCCGCCGCGCAGCCGGGCGCCGTGGACGGGCGGACCGGCCTGGCCGTCGTCGCCCGCACCCCGATCTCGGGGGTGCGCAAGGTGATCGCGGACCAGCTCTCCCGCTCGCGCCGCGAGGTCCCGGAGGTCACGGCGTGGCTGGACGTGGACGTCACCGCCCTGCTCGAGCTGCGGGCCTCGCTCAAGGCGAAAGACTCGGAGAACGCGCCCTCGCTGCTCGGCCTGATCGCCCGCTTCACCCTGGCCGGCCTGCGCCGGTACCCGGTGATGAACGCGCGCATCGAGGCGGGGGCGGACGGCAAGGACGAGATTGTGGAGGTCGACGGCGTCCACCTCGGCCTGGCCGTGCAGACCGACCGCGGCCTCATGGTGCCGTCCGTCGAGCACGCGGAGAAGCTGTCCGCGGACGAGCTCACCGCCGCGGTCAACGACACCGTCAGCCGCGCCCGCGCGGGCCGGGCCGCCCCGGCCGAGCTCACCCGCGGCACGTTCACGCTGAACAACTACGGCCCGCTGGGCACGGACGGCGCCACGCCGATCATCAACGTGCCCGAGGTCGGGATGCTCGGCATCGGCCGGATCATCGACCGCCCGTGGGTCGTGGACGGGGAGATCGTGGTCCGCAAGGTCACCGAGATGACCGTGACCTTCGACCACCGCGTCACCGACGGCGCCACCGCGAGCGCGTTCCTCACGTTCGTGGCGGACTGCCTCCACGACCCGACGGCGGCCCTCGCCCGGATCTGATCCGGACGATCCCCGCCCGCCCCGACCCCGGACGAGCCCTGCGATGTGGCGGCCATACCTCTCGGATGGCCGCCACATCGCAGGGCTCGTCGCGTGGTGGGGGTGCGGTGAGCGTGCGGGGAGGGGTCAGTCCGCGCGGCCGCGGCGAAAGGCCGTGCCGAGCGCGCCCCACAGCAGGACCGCGGGGGAGGCGCTGAGCAGGATCCCGGCCGGCTCGGCCGCCGGGTGGGGGCCGGCGCCGCTGGTCGCGGGGGTGTCGAGGGTGAGGGCCAGCAGCGTCAGCCCGGCCGCCAGGCCCGCGACGCCCAGGGACCAGAGCGTGGCCTCCACGCCGCGGGCGCCGCGCGGTGCGGGCCGCGGTGCGCCGTCGTACCGGGCGAACGGCACGGCGAGCAGGCCCCAGGCGGCGGACACGAGCGCCGCGGCGGCCATGTCCGACGGCCGGTGCCAGGCCTCCGTGTAGGCGACGGCGCCGGTGCAGGCGCTCACCACGGCGCCGAGGACGGTGGTGAGAGGTCGCCACCGGGCGGGCACGAGCAGCAGCGCGGCCACCGCGGCGCCCGTCGCGAGCGTCATGTGGCCCGAGGGCAGTGAGTTGCCGCCGGACCACGGGACCCCGTCGGCGTGCTCGGGCCGCGGAAGCGCCGCCTTGAGCAGCTGCGTGGTGAGGTTGGACCCGACCAGCACGAGGAGGGCGAGCAGCCCCCGCCGCCGCCACCGGGCCACGGCGAGCGCGCCGAGCGAGGCCAGCGCCATGCCGACCGCCAGCCCGAGCGGCAGGATCCGCACCACCTGGGAGGCCACGTCCGGCACGGTGTCCGCGTAGCGCTCCTCGACGGCACGGAACACCTGGTACTCGAGCACCTGGCCGGCGGAGGACCACACCAGGGCGGCGTAGACCAGCACGACGCCGGCCACGCACGCGGCCAGCGCCAGCCACCACGTCCACGAGGGGAGGCGGCGCGGGGCGCGGGCGGTGGGGGGCATGGGTTCCATTGTGTCGGACGCGCAGCCGTCATGCAGGCTTCATCGGACGGTCACGCCCCCGTCGCCGCCCCGTCCTCCGCGCCTCTGAGCCGCCTGCCTAGCCTGGGGCCATGACCCGCGTGCCCCCCGCCCACGGACATCGCCCGGCCCTCCGCGACTCCACCGGCTCGGCTCACGGCCCGGGCGTCGAGCCGGGCGCCCGGCCCCGTCTCTCGGCCGAGGACCTGCTGGCCGCCCGGGACGCCCTGGCCCCCTTCGGCCGGCTGAGCCGGCAGGAGCCCATCGAGTGGGCCGCCGAGGAGCCCCTCGCCCCGGACCTGGCCGACTTCTACCGCTACGTGGGACCGGAGTGGCTGGAGATCGACACCCTCGGCCTGCCCGTGATGTTCTTCCCGCTGGACCGCCTGTGGGACGAGCAGGCCGGCTACCGGTGGAACCACCGAACCGGTGCGCTGCTGGTGGACTGGAACGACGACTGGACCGTGGTGGCCAAGCAGGGCGCCGACCCGTTCATCCACGCGGCCTCCACCGGCCAGGTGCTCATGGCCCCGGGAGACGAGGGCTGGGAGGACCGCCTGGACGAGCCGCGACCGGTCTTCCGGGACCTCACCGAGATGACCCGCGCGCTCGCGGCCGTGGGCACGGCGTGGGCGCGCTTCGACGACCCGTTCACCGCCGACTGGCATCTCACCGAGGAGGTGACGGCCGCCGTCGTCGCCGGCCTGGAGGAGGTGCTCGGCGCCCACGACCGCGCCGTGGACCTGGCCCGAGCCCTCGGCTACCTCCGCGCCGTCTGAGCGTCGGCGCCGACACAGACAGTCCCACCCCGCCGGCGCCCGTCGGAACGGGAGCCGAGCGCCCTTCCTACACTGGCCGCATGAGCACCGCCCCCGCCCTGCCCCCGCTGCCCGGCGCGCCGGGCGGTCCCGCCCTGCCGAGCGTCGAGGAGCTGCTGGCCGACGCCGTCGCGGTCGCCCTGCCGATGCGCGTGCGGTTCCGCGGCACGGACCTCCGCCACGCCCTGCTGCTGCGCGGCCCGGCGGGCTGGGCCGAGTTCTCCCCGTTCCCGGAGTACGGTCCGCACGAGTGCGCCGCGTGGCTGGCCGCCGCGATCGAGGCCGGCTGGCAGGGCTGGCCAGCCCCGGTCCGCGAGACCATCCCCGTCAACGCCACCGTGCCCGCGGTGGACGCGGACGACGTCGAGGCCGTCCTGGCCCGCTACGGCGACGGCATCACCGCGGTCAAGGTCAAGGTGGCCGAGCACGGCCCCGAGGGCGGGCTCGTCCCCGGCAGCCGCGAGGCCGACCTGGCCCGCGTGCGGCGGATGCGCGCGCTGCTGCCCCACGCGCAGGTCCGCGTCGACGCCAACGCCGGCTGGACGCCCGCCGAGGCCGTCGACGTGCTCACCGCGCTGGCCGACGTCGGCCTCGAGTACGCGGAGCAGCCCGTGCCCGGCATCACCGCCCTCGCGGAGGTCCGCGCGGAGCTGCGCGCCCGGGGCGTCCCCACCCCGATCGCCGCGGACGAGGCGGTCCGCAAGGCCGAGGACCCGCTCGCCGTCGCGGCCGCCGGGGCCGCGGACCTGATCGTGGTGAAGGTCCAGCCGCTCGGGGGCGTGCGCCGCGCCGCGGCGATCGTGGCGGCCGCGGGGCTGCCCGCGGTGGTCTCCTCCGCGCTGGACACCTCCGTGGGCATCGCCGGCGGCGCCGCGCTCGCCGCCTGCCTGCCGTCCCTGCCGCACGCGTGCGGGCTCGGCACCGCGGCCCTCTTCGAGCACGACGTCGTCGCTCCGGCCTGGCGCCCACGCGCGGGGGTCCTCCCGGCGCCGGGGGAGTGGGCCCCCGCCCCCGACCCGGAGCTGCTCGACCGCGTCCGGGCGGACGGGGCGCGGCAGGCGTGGTGGGCCGACCGCGTGCGCGCGGCCCACGCGGTGCTGGCCGCGCAGGGCTGACGGGCCCGCCCGGTCTGCGTCGGCGCGGGGCATGTGAGACGGATTACAGCACGTCGACGGGAAGAAATCCGGCGGCCGGGAAGAGTTCAACTCGCGGCCACCTGGGCGTGGCTCGCCGCTCGGAGCGAGGGGCCAAGGTGATGGCGGCCCCGGCCGGTCTCACCCCCGGGGTCGCCTCCGGCCCGGCACCGGACCCCGAACCATCCCCACGACGCGAAGGACCCCGTCATGCTGAAGCGCCTCCTCCCCATGGCCGGCCACACCCGTGGCAACCGCTCCGCCGTCACGTGCGAGCTCAAGTGCGGCAACGCGTGCGCCCACCCGGTGCCCAACACCTCGGCGAACCCGACCTTCCAGCAGATCGCGGAGACCGCCATCTCGCGCCGCTCCGCCCTGGTCGGCGGCACCGGTCTCGCCGCCGCCGTCGTCATCGGCTCCCAGGTGGCCCAGGCCCCCGAGGCGCTCGCGGACAACGGCCGGCGCCCGACCGGCGGCGGCAAGCTCCCCTTCGAGCCCATCGCGCCGGTGAGCCGCACCGTGGACACCATGACCGTGCCGGAGGGCTACGACTGGGGCACCGTGATCCGTTGGGGCGACCCGCTGTTCGCCGACTCCCCGGAGTTCGACATCGAGCACCAGACCGGTGCGTCGCAGGCCGCCCAGTTCGGCTACAACAACGACTACCTGAACATCATCACCGACGGCGGCAACGACCGCTCCGGCTACCTCGTCTCCAACCACGAGTACACGAACGAGAACATCATGTTCTCCCCGGAGTACATCGCCTCGAACTTCGAGGACGTCGTCAACGTCGGCCTCCAGGCCCACGGCCTGTCGATCGTGGACCTCAAGCGCGCCAAGCGCGGCGCCCCGTGGGAGTACGTCCGCGGCGGCCGTCGCAACCGCCGCATCACCGGCACCACCGAGTTCGAGGTCCGCGGCCCGGCCGCCGGCCACGCGCTGCTCACGACCGTCGAGGACCCGACCGGCACCCGCGTGCTGGGCACCCTGAACAACTGCGCCGGCGGCACCACCCCGTGGGGCACCGTGCTCTCCGGCGAGGAGAACTTCAACCAGTACTTCAAGGGCCGCGGCACGGCCGAGGAGAAGCGCTACGGCATCTCCGCCTCCGCCACCAGCCGCGGCTGGGAGAAGGTCCACGACCGCTTCGACCTGACCAAGCCCGGCTACGAGAACGAGGCCAACCGCTTCGGCTGGGTCGTCGAGATCGACCCCGAGGACCCGACCTCCACGCCCGTGAAGCACACCCTCCTGGGCCGCTTCAAGCACGAGGCCGGCACCGCCGTGATCTCCCCGTCCGGCCACGCCGTGGTCTACTCCGGCGACGACGAGCGCCACGACTACCTGTACAAGTTCGTCTCGGCCGAGAAGGTCCGCGAGGGCGACAAGAAGCACAACATGCGCCTGATGGACAAGGGCACCCTCTACGTGGCCAAGTTCTCCGGCGACTCCCCGGCCGCCCAGATCGACGGCAGGGGCACCCTGCCCTCGGACGGGGCCTTCGACGGCTCCGGCGAGTGGATCGCCCTGGCCGACGAGAAGACGTCCTTCGTCCCGGGCATGTCCCTGGCCGAGGTCCTCGTCTACACCCGCCTCGCGGCAGACAAGATGGGCGCCACCAAGATGGACCGTCCGGAGGACGTCGAGACCAACCCGGTCACCGGCAAGGTCTACGCGGCCCTGACCAACAACACCAAGCGCACCGCCGTGGACGAGGCCAACCCGGTCATCGGCAACCGCGACGGCCACGTCATCGAGATCACCGAGCGGGGCGGGGATCACACCTCCACCACCTTCACCTGGGTCATCCTGCTGCTCGCCGGCGACCCGGCGGTCTCCTCCTCGGCCTACTTCGCCGGCTACCCGAAGGAGAAGGTCTCCCCGATCTCCTGCCCGGACAACCTGGCGTTCGACTCCGAGGGCAACCTCTGGATCTCCACCGACGGCCAGCCCGGCACCATCGGCTACGCCGACGCGCTGCACAAGGTCACCCTCGACGGCGCCGAGCGCGGCCGCGTCCAGCAGTTCCTCGCCGTCCCCCGCGACGCCGAGACCTGCGGCCCCGTGATCCACGACCGCGACAACTCCGTGTTCGTCAACGTCCAGCACCCGGGCGAGGACGGCACCTGGGGCGCGCACACCTCCTACTTCCCGGACTTCCTGAGCCCGACCGGCCCGGTCCAGGTGGGCGACAAGGTCGCGGCCCCGCGTCCGAGCGTCGTCCAGGTGTTCAACGCCACCGGGAACAACGGCGTCGGCAAGGGCGCCGGCAAGGAGAAGGGCAACAAGGGCAAGGGCAACGGCAACGGCAACGGCAAGGGCAACGGCAACGGCAAGGGCCCGAAGGGCTGACCCCCGCCTCCGCGAGGACCCTCGACGAGGCCGTCACGGCCGGCGCCACCGCGTCACCGTGGCGGCCTCGCCGCGTCCGGGGCCCGCCCGCGCCCGGGCCTAGACTGGTGGCCACCATGACCTCCGTCGACTCCCTCTCCGTGGCGCGCGCCGTCGCCACCGCCCTGATCGACGCCGGCATGCGGGACGCGGTGGTCTGCCCCGGCTCCCGCTCCGCCCCGCTGGCCTACGCGCTCGCGGCCCTCGAGCACGCCGGCCAGGTCCGCCTGCACGTGCGGGTGGACGAGCGTTCGGCCGGCTTCCTCGCCCACGGGCTCTCGCTGGCCTCGGGGCGCCCGGTGGGCGTGCTGACCACCTCGGGCACCGCCGTCGGGAACCTGGTGCCCGCCCTGATGGAGTCCTTCCACGCCGGCACGCGCGTGATCGCGCTGACCGCGGATCGTCCGCCCGAGCTGCACGGCACCGGCGCGAACCAGACCACGGACCAGAGGGACGTGTTCGGCACGCACGTCCGCCATGCCGCCTCCCTCGGCTGCGACGCGGCCGACGGCGTGGACACCGAGCAGCATCTGCGCCATGTGCGGGCCACCGTGCGCCGGGCCCTGCTGGCGGCCGAGGGGGTCGTCGCCGAGACCGATTCCGACGACGGCGCGCCCGGTCCGGTGACGATGGCCGAGGCCCCGGCCGGACCCGTCCACCTGAACCTGCACTTCCGCGACCCGCTCGTGCCGAGCCCTGAGGAGGCGGCCGCCATGGGCGCCGCCGCCGCGGCGCCGCACACCCCTGCTCCGGCCGTCGCCCCGACCGGCGCGAGCCCGGCCGCCGCCGCGTCGGCCTACCGGGCGCCCGGGGCGGTGCTCTCGGGGCTGCCCGAGCTGGACGTCGCCCGCCTGGACCAGCGGCGCACCGTCGTGCTGGCCTGCCACGGCGCCGGCCCCGTGGCTGCGGCCTTCGCGCTGTCCCTGGGCCTGCCCCTGCTGGCCGAGCCGTCCTCGAACGCGCGGTTCTCCGCCAACGCCATCGCCGCGTACCCGCTCCTGCTGGGCGCGGCCGGCGGGCGCGACGCGGACGCACACCCCCTGGCCGCCCGCATCCAACGGGTCGTGCTGTTCGGCCGGCCCACGCTCACCCGGACGGTCAACGCCCTGCTGGCCCGCCCCGACGTCGCCACGGCCCTGCACGCCCCCGAGCCCGCACCGTGGTTCGAGCCGGGCCGGCGCCGGGAGACGCCCGTGGAGACCCTCGAGGAGCTCGCCGCCTTCGCCGGGCAGGGCGAGCCCGGCTGGCTCGCCGCGTGGCAGCACGCCTCGATGCGCGCCCAGGCCGCCGTGGAGGACGTGCTCGTCACCACCGACGCCGGCGACCGGCTCAGCCCGCAGACGGTGGCGCACGTGAGCGCCGCCATGGTCCGGGGCCCGCTCGTGCTGGGCTCGTCCTCGGTGATCCGGGACGTGGACCTGACCTGGCGGCCCCCCTCGGCGCCGGACGCGGAGGTGTACGCCAACCGCGGGCTCGCCGGGATCGACGGGACCGTCTCCACGGCCGCGGGCGTCGCACTGGCGCGCGGACGGCGGACCGTGGCCCTGCTCGGCGACCTCACCGCCCTGCACGAGGCGGGCGGCCTGCTCGTGGGCCCCACCGAGACCGAGCCGGACCTCGACCTCGTGGTGCTCAACGACAACGGCGGGGCGATCTTCGCGAGCCTCGAACACGGGGCCGTGGCCGAGGCACCCGGCATGGCGGACCCGGTCGAGCGGCTCTTCGGCACCCCGCACGGCGTGGACCTGGCCGCCCTGGCCGCCGCGTACGGTGTCCCGCACACGCGGGTCACCGACCGCGTCGACCTCGTCCGGGCCCTGTCCGACCCGGTGCGCGGCCGGCGTCTGCTCGAGGTCCGCTGCGACCGCGCCGACCGCCCGCGCGTCGCCGCCGCCCTGGCCGCGGCGGTGCGTGCCACGTTCCCGCCCGCGTGCCCCGTCCCGGACCCCGCGCCGGACGCCGGCGCCCACCGCCGAGCTCGCCGCCGAGGAGGCCCCCCAGTGACCGACACGCCGACGTCGCCCGCGCCCGACTCGACCTCCGCCGTCGTGCGCCGCGCCGACGTGCTGATCTCCGGCTGCGGCCCCGCCGGCGCCACCGCCGCCGCCCACCTCGCCGCGGCGGGGCTGGACGTGGTGGTGCTCGAGAAGACCGCGCACCCGCGTGAGAAGGTCTGCGGCGACGGCCTGACCCCGCAGGCGGTCCGGGAGCTGCAGCTGCTCGGCGTGCCCCACCGGGGCGAGCCCGGCGACGACGGCGGCTGGCGCGTCATCCGCGGCCTGCGGCTGCGCGCGGGCGAGCGCAGCGTGGACGTGCCGTGGGCGCCCACCCAGACCTGGCCGGACTACGCGCTCACGCGCACCCGCCGCGATTTCGACGCCCTCCTGGCGGACCTGGCGCGCACCCGCGGCGCCGAGGTCCGCGAGCGGCACGCCGTCACCGGCGTCGTGCGGGACGAGGCCGGACGCGTGGTCGGGCTGGACGCGGAGCTGATCGCGCCGAACGGCCGCAAGACCGGGGAGACCGCCCGCTTCACCGCGCCGATCGTGCTCGCGTGCGACGGCGTCTCCGCCCGCGCCGCCGTCTCCGCGGGCCTGCACCGCCGCGAGGACCGGCCCATGGGCGTGGCCGTGCGGGCCTATTACACCGCCGGCGCCGCCGTCGACGGGGCGATCCCCGCCCCGCCCGGCGACCGGGGGGAGTGGATGGAGTCCTGGCTGCGCCTGCCGGATGCCGAGGGCAACCCGCTGCCCGGCTACGGCTGGCTGTTCCCGCTCGCGGACGGCACCGTGAACGTGGGCCTGGGCATCCTGGACACCTCCCCGCAGTTCGGGAAGCTGGACTACCGCGGGCTGCTGAAGTCCTGGACCGGGGCGCTCACCGCGGACTGGGGGATCGCCGAGCAGACGCGCACCTCGCGGATCCTCGGCGCGGCCCTGCCGATGGCGTTCAACCGCACCCCGCAGCACGTGCCGGGCATGCTCCTGGTGGGCGACGCGGCCGGCATGGTCTCCCCGTTCAACGGCGAGGGCATCGGGTTCGCGATGGAGGCGGCCCGCCTCGCCGCGGACCTGGCCGTGCAGGCGCACGCGGCCGGGACCGACGGCGCCGCGGACGCGATCCTGTCCCGTTACCCGGTGATCACCCAGCACCTGTGGGGCCGCCACTTCGCCCTCGGCGCCCGGTTCGCCCGCCTGATCGGCGATCCGCGGGTGATGAAGGCGGCGCTGGGCGCCGGGATGGCCGCACCCCCGCTGCTGCGGGCCGCGGTGAAGGTCATGGGCAACACGGTGGACGCGCGGGGCGGCGACGCCGTCGACCGGGCCGTCCGCGTGCTCGAGGCGCTCACCCCCGCGCTGACGACCGCGGGCGGCGCGCCGTTGGGTAGGCTTGCCCGGTGACCACCGCAGACCCCGGCTTCGCCCTGCCCTCCGGCTTCGAACCCCTCGCCGAGCACGGCCGTGTCCTGGAGGTCGTGCTGACCGCGCTCGAGCAGGTCGAGGAGCAGCTGGACACTGCCCTCGGCTTCGACGACCTGTTCTCCGACACCGCCGCCCACCACCTGCTGGCCGCCGGCGGCAAGCGGGTCCGTCCGGTCCTGACGGTGCTCGCCTCCCTCCTGGGCGACCCCGCCCTGGCCTCCGGCGAGGTCGCCGACGTGGACGCGCCCGCCCGCCAGGCCGCCGTCGTGATGGAGCTGACGCACCTGGCCACGCTGTACCACGACGACGTGATGGACGAGGCCCCCGTGCGCCGCGGCGCCCCCGCCGCCCACCGGCTGTGGGGCAACTCGGCGGCGATCCTGGCCGGCGACCTGATCTTCGCCCGCGCCTCCCAGCTCATGGCCGAGCTCGGCCCGCGGCCCGTGCAGATCCAGGCGGACACCTTCGAACGCCTCGTGCAGGGCCAGCTGTGGGAGACCCGCGGCCCGGCCGAGGGTGCGGACCCGATCGAGCACTACTACGCGGTGCTCTCCGGCAAGACCGGCTCGCTGATCGCCGCGGCCGGCATGCTCGGCGCGCTGCTGGGCGGAGCCGACGAGGCCGCCGTCCAGGTGATGCGCGCCTACGGCGAGAAGGTGGGCCTGGCCTTCCAGCTCGCCGACGACCTGATCGACCTCACCGGCGACGCCGAGCGGATCGGCAAGGTCCCCGGCACGGACCTGCGCGAGCGCGTGCCCACCCTGACCACGCTGCTGCTGGCCCGCGCCGCGCAGGGCGAGGGGCCGGAGGCCGAGGACGCCCACCGGGTGCGCGCGCTCGTGGACGGGCCGCTCGACTCGGACGAGCAGCTGGCCGCCGCCGTCGCCGCGCTCACGGGCCACCCCGCCATCGACGAGGCGTGGGCGATCACCCGTGACTGGGCGGAACAGGCGAAGCAGGCGCTCACCCCGTTGCCGGACTCCGCCGTGAAGGCGGCGCTCGAGGCGTTCGCCGACTACGTGGTCGGGCGCTCGGCCTGACGCCGCGGTCGGAGGCGTCGCCGCCTCGATCCGGGGCGGCCGCTCAGTCCAGGCGGGTCGGGGCGGGGTCCAGCGCGGCCGCGAGCTCCCGCGCCTTGCGGGCGCGGACCTCCGGGGCCACCGGGTGGCGCAGCTGCCGGTAGAGCATGTCCCCCTCGAAGCGGGGGAACACGTGCAGGTGGTAGTGCCACACGTGCTGGTTGCCGGCGGGCTCGTTGTGCTGGCGCGTGGAGACCCCGTCCGGGGCCCACGCGCGCTTCATGGCCAGCGCCACCTGCTGGGCCATCAGGGCGATGCGCTGCAGCGCGCGCGGGGGCAGGTCGTAGAGGTTCTCGTAGTGCTCGGCCGGGCAGACCATGGCGTGGCCCTCGTGGTCGCCGAACCCGTCCACGGCGATCAGCACGAGCAGGTCCTCGTCCTGGTAGACGGTGTCCCCGAGCTCGCACCGGTTGCCCGGGTCGGAGACGTCGCCGGCCACGAGCCCGCAGAACGGGCAGACGTAGTCGTCCGGGGCGTGGGAGACCGGGGCGGGCGTGGTCACCGGTCCAGCCCCTCGCCGTCGTCCTCGGGGTCTTCGAAGGTCCACGCGAGCAGGTCCGTCAGGAACTCGCTGAAGGTGCCGCCCTCGTCCTGCCACTCGCCCTCGGGCGCGTCGGCGCCGGCGGAGCGCCGCCACACCAGCGGGTCCGGCAACGCCAGGTTGTCCACCGGCAGGCCCCACACGACCGTCTCGTCCGCGTCCTCCAGGAACATGAGGAAGCCGTCCCGCACCTCGAGGTCTTCGGGGTCCCACACGTAGTGGTCCGTCTCCATGAGGTCGCCGCAGTTGCCCAGGGCGAGGTAGAACTCGCGCAGGGCGGCCGGGATCATGAGCCCGGCACCGAGCTGCTCCGCCGCGGGGGACTGGGCCAGTCGGGCGTCGACGTCGGCCGGGGAGAGGCCGTCGTCCTCGGCCCAGGCGTCGCCCAGCAGGTCCGGGACGAGCCGCTGGAAGGCCGGGAGGTACACGGGGGCGGGGGGCTTGGCGGGCATGTCGTCAGTCTAGGCGTGCGCGCCCTGCCCGGCCCGGACCGCCCGACGCTGCAGGCGGGAGGCGTTCAGCTGGTCGAGGGTGAAGACCGCCAGCGAGAGCCAGATGAGCCCGAAGCCCGCCCAGCGGGCCGCGGGCATCTGCTCGCCGAGGACCGTGACCGCCACGAGGAACTGCAGGATGGGCGCCGTGTACTGCAGCATCCCGAGCGTGGTCAGCGTCAGGGAGCGGGCCGCCGCCGAGAACAGGATGAGCGGAACGGCGGTGAGCACGCCGAGCCCGGCCATGAGCCAGAAGTGGCCGGGCCCCTCGGTGACGGTGGTGAGCAGCCCGGCCTGCGCCAGCAGCACGCTGCCCACCACGAACACGGGGATCAGCACCACGGTCTCGGCGGTCATCGCGGTCACCGCGTGCACGGGGGAGGGGAAGCGCTTCTTCACGAAGCCGTAGAGCCCGAACGAGGTGGCCAGCCCGAGCGCGATCCACGGCACCTGCCCCATCGCCGCGGACATCACGACGACGGCGGCCACCGCGATCCCGACGGCCACCCACTGGCCCCGCCGCAGCCGCTCCCCGAGGAAGAGCACGCCGAGCAGGACATTCACCAGCGGGTTCATGAAGTAGCCCAGCGACGCCTGGAGCACGTTGCCCGTGGTGACCGAGACCGCGTACAGCAGCCAGTTCACCGCGATGATCCCGGCGGCCAGACCCGTGGTGCCCCAGCGGCCGGGCGTGGCCAGCGCCGTCCCCAGCTCGCGCAGGCGGCGCATCACGGTCAGCAGCAGCAGGCAGAAGATCAGGGCGAAGCCGATGCGCACCACCACGATCTCCAGGGCCCCGGCGGGCGCGAGCACCGCCATGTAGAGCGGCAGCAGGCCCCACACGAAGTAGGCGGTGAAGCCGAGGGCCAGCCCACGCGGGTCATCGGCCGGGGCGGGGGAGACGGTGGGCAGGGCGC
>NZ_JABFAZ010000031.1:0-9480 GCF_017168505.1 Micrococcus sp. KRD077
GTACCGGGGGGGAGAGCTTGCTGACGTAGCGGTAGTACTGGATTCCATTGTTGGTGTACACGGCCGGCGTGGTGCCGGAGACCTCACGGGTGGGGGCGCTCCAGGACGGTGTAGCGCTGCTCCAGGTGAAGGTGGTGGGGTTCCTCCCAGTCTCCATCGCATCCACCATGTCCTTCTGCACCAGGACGGAGGCGGTCACATTCGTCACCGTGGAGCCGGCTTGCACATTGACGATCCGGTAGTAGGTATTGACGTTGTCCGTAGTGACGCTCAAGCGGGTCGGATTCGTGAGCAGGGTCGAGGCGCAGGGCGACACCTCCGGCTCGGTCCAGGGCACCCCGGGGGCGAGGGTCAGCTGGAACACGCGGTCGATCCGCGGGGGAGGGCTGGCCGCCTCGGCGGGGGCAGCGGCGGCGGCGACGACGGTCGGCACCGCCCACGCGAGGCTGCTGGCGACTCGGCGGCGGGAGGGGGCGGACCGGGGCAGCGTGGGCGCTGCCGGCGTGGACTCTGACATGGGATGCTCCGAAACGTGAGAGGGGTGTGACACAGGATGTGTGTCCTCCTTCCAAGGTACGTCGTCGTCGACCGAGGGCAAGCCCCGGCCACCCCACGGCCCCCTAGGGGTGGCACCTCATCTGCGGAGGCGCAGTGCTGGTATTCTTGACGGGATCCCCTGCGTGCCGCCGAAGAGTGCGGATGCATGCGTAAGGGGAGAACGCAGAACCTCCTGCCGCGGAGAGACCGCGGCCGCAAGCCCAGAGGAGGTGGGTTCGCATGCGTGCTTATGAGCTGATGGTGCTGATCGACCCTGAGGTCGACGAGCGCACCGTGGAGCCGACCCTGAAGAAGTACCTCGAGGTCGTCACGAACGCCGGCGGCACCGTCGACAACATCGACGTGTGGGGTCGCCGCAAGACCGCCTACGAGATCCAGAAGAAGTCCGAGGCCATCTACGTGGTCGTCAACTTCCAGTCGGAGCCGGCCGCCACCCAGGAGCTGGACCGTCTGCTGAACCTCAACGAGACGATCCTGCGCACCAAGATCATCCGTCCGGAGGAGCAGAAGATCACCGCTGAGTGATCCTCGTACCGTGTCCGGAGGGTCTGAGAGCATCGGATCAGTCCCCGACGCCCCCACCGGAACCCCGCTGAGCAGTCCCGGATCCCCGGATCCGGTCACTGACCGGCAGAACCCCCGAAGACAGGAGTGACCATGGCAGGCGAGACCGTCATCACCGTGGTCGGCAACCTCACCGCCGACCCAGAGCTGCGCTTCACCCCGAACGGCGCGGCCGTCGCGAACTTCACCGTCGCGTCCACGCCCCGCACGTTCGACCGCCAGACCAACGAGTGGAAGGACGGCGAAGCGCTGTTCCTGCGCTGCTCGGTCTGGCGCGAGGCCGCGGAGAACGTGGCGGAGTCGCTGACCAAGGGCATGCGCGTGATCGTGCAGGGCCGCCTCAGGGCGCGCTCCTACGACGACCGGGACGGCAACCGTCGCACCAGCTGGGAGCTGGACGTGGACGAGGTCGGCCCGGCGCTGCGGTTCGCCACGGCCAAGGTCACCCGCGCCCAGCGCGGCGGTGGCGGCGGCGGTGGCTTCGGCGGCGGTCAGCAGGGGGGCGGCTTCGGCGGCGCCCCGGCCGGCGGCGGCTTCGGGGGGAACAGCGACGGCGGCTTCGGCGGCGCCCAGCAGGGCGGCGGCTGGGGCGGCCAGCAGCAGGGCGGCGGCCAGGCCGCACCGCAGGACCCCTGGTCCGGCGGCGGTGGCGGCGGATGGGACACCCCGTCCTCCAACGAGCCCCCGTTCTGATCCTGCACTGACCGGGCGCGGCCCCCACGGCCGCGACGGACACGGAACACCACGGACCTCTCCGTCCGGGCGCACCTCGCCCGGAGGGCCGCCCCCCGGTGGCCCATCCCACCCGCGACCCGGCACCGCCGGGCCGCACTGCACACGGCCCCGTGCCCGGCACGGGACGCCGCGTGATCCCATCCCGCAGAACCGTTCTGCGGGCTCCAGAGAACTCTGAAGGAGCACCACGATGGCGAAGGCTGAACTCCGCAAGCCCAAACCGAAGTCCAACCCGCTCAAGGCCGCCAAGATCACCGAGATCGACTACAAGGACGTGGCCCTGCTGCGCAAGTTCATCTCCGACCGCGGGAAGATCCGTGCCCGTCGCGTGACCGGCGTGACCGTCCAGGAGCAGCGCAAGATCGCCCAGGCCGTCAAGAACGCCCGCGAGGTGGCCCTGCTGCCCTACGCCGGCGCCGGCCGCGGCTGATCGAGCGAGCGAAGGAAGGAACACCCAGATGGCAAAGCTCATCCTGACCCAGGAAGTGGCCGGTCTCGGCACCTCCGGTGACGTGGTCGAGGTCAAGAACGGGTACGCCCGCAACTACCTGCTCCCGCGCGGTTTCGCCACCGTGTGGACCAAGGGCGGGGAGAAGCAGGTCGAGTCCCTGCAGAAGGCCCGCGCGGCCCGCGCCGTGGCGAACCTGGAGGACGCGCAGGCCCAGGCCGCGCAGCTCCAGTCCGCCACCGTGAAGCTCGAGCGCACCGCCGGTGCGGAGGGTCGCCTGTTCGGCGCCGTCCAGACCGCCGACGTCGCCGAGGCGATCGAGGCCGCCGGCCTCGGCTCCGTGGACAAGCGCTCGATCACCCTGCCGGCGCACATCAAGTCCGTGGGCAACCACGAGGCCCAGGTCCGCCTGCACGAGGACGTCATCGCGACCGTCCAGTTGCAGGTCGTGGCCGCCAAGGCCAAGAAGTGATCAACCGCTTCTGAGCCCGTCGCGCCCGCGACGCGCACCCGAGGCCCCGGTCCGCTCTTCACGAGCGGGCCGGGGCCTCGTGCCGTGGGGGAACATGGAGATCATGCCCTCCGCCCCACCGCCCTCCGACCCCGCCGGCTCGACGGCGGCCCCGCGCCCGCCCCTGTGGACGCGCCCGTTCATCCTCGTCAGCGCCACCTACCTGTTCGTGGCGATGATCTTCTACACGCTCATGACCGCGATGGCGCTCTACGCCGTCACGTCCTTCGGCGCGTCGGACGCGGAGGCCGGCGTCGTGGTGGGGGCGTTCGTGCTGGGCGCGGTCCTCACCCGCATGACGACGACGCCCGCCACCTTCGCGTGGGGGCGGCGGCGGGTCCTGCTCGTCGCCTTGGCCTGCTACGTCCTCACGACGGCGGCGTACCTCTGGGCGGACTCCCTGGCCACGCTGACCGCGGTCCGGCTGCTCAACGGCATGTGCTTCGGCGCGGCCGGCACCGTGCTGGCCACGGCCGTGCAGCGGATCGTCCCGCCCGTGCGCCGCTCCGAGGGCACCGGCTGGTTCTCCACGTCCATGACGCTCGCGGGCGCCGTCGGGCCGATGGTGGCGCTGCAGCTGAGCACGGCCCTCGGCTACGACGCCCTGTTCCGGGCGTGCATCGGCTTCACGGGCATGGCCCTGCTGATCGCCCTGTTCCTGCGCGTGCCCGAGCCGCCGCTGACGGGCCGGTTCCGGCTGCACCGGGCGGACGTGTTCTCCGCGGAGGTGGCGCCGGCGGCGGGCGTGGCCCTGGCCTCCGGGTTCATGTACGGCGGCATCCTCGCGTTCATGGCCACGTTCGCGCAGCAGCAGGGCTACCCGGCGATGGTGCCGAGCCTGTTCTTCCTGCTCTTCGCCGCGGGCACCATCGTGGGCCGCGCCGTCCTGGGTGTGCTGCACGACCGGCACGGGGACAACGCCGTCGTCTACCCGATCCTCGCGGGCATGGCCGTCTCCTACGCGGTGCTGGCGCTGTGGCGGGAGCCGGCGGGCATGCTCGTGGCCGGCGCCCTGCTGGGGCTGACCTACGGGCCCGTGGTGAGCGTGTTCCAGACCATCGCGATCAAGGTGGTCCGGCCCACCGAGATCGGCGTCGCCACGGGCACGTTCTTCCTGCTCCTGGACCTCGGCACCGGCCTCGGCCCCATGGTGCTCGGCGCGGTGGTGGCCGCCGTCGGGATCCCGGTGATGTACCTGCTCTCCGGCGGCGTCGGGGTGGCGCTGCTGCTCTACTACCGGCTCGTGCACGGCGGCCGGGCCATCGCCCGGCGCCCGTCCCCGGCCTGAGCGGGGCGGCTCCGGCGCGCGGCCAACGCCCCGCGGCTGCTCATGCGTCCCATCCTCCGATGTGCACGAGGGCGTCGCCGCGGTGCACCAGGGGTGCCTCGGTGCGGCCGATGACCACGCCGGTCAGCTCGGCCTTCACGTGCGCGAGGCGGCGGCCGAACGAGTTGTAGAGCGCGCCGATCCGGTCCCCGGCGCTCACGCGTTCGCCGAGGGAGACGTCCAGGTGCACGAGGCCGTCCGCGCGGGCGCGCACCCACGTGGACTGCCACACCAGGTAGGGGGCGTCCTGCTCACCGTCGACGACGTCGGGGTGCACGGCCTCGGTGTCCTCGCCGGTGGCGTCGGTCGCCTCGGGCACGTCCGTGGTCCGCTCCTCGGGGACCTCGCCGGGCAGCGGGCCTGGGGCGTCGACGACGGCGTCCGGCCCGGGCTCGGTGAGCCCGACGTCCGCGGGGTCCACCATGTCCAGGGCGGCGAGCACACGCAGGACCCCGTCCACGCCGGGGGCGATCGCGTACTCGTCGAACCGCCAGGCCTCGCCGGCCTCGTAGAGCAGCACACGCGCGCCGGTCTCGCGGGCCGCGGCGCGCAGGGAGCCGTCCCGCAGGCGGGCGTGGAAGAGCACGGGGGCGCCGAACGCCTCGGCGAGCGCGCGGGTCTGGGGGTCCTCCAGGTCGCACCGGATCTGCGGCAGGTTGGAGCGGCGGTCCGCGCCGGTGTGCAGGTCGATGCCCACGGTGCAGCGGCCGATCACCTCGGTCATCATCAGGTGCGCGATGCGCGATGCCAGGGAGCCCCGGGCGGAGCCGGGGAAGGAGCGGTTCAGGTCGCGGCGGTCCGGCAGGTAGCGGTCCCCGGCCATCACGCCGAGCACGTTGACGATGGGCACGGCCAGCAGGGTGCCGCGCAGGTGCGTGGGCTGCAGGCGCTCCAGGACGCGGCGGACGATCTCGACGCCGGCCACCTCGTCCCCGTGGATCGCGGCGGAGACCCACACGGTGGGCCCGTCCTCGCGGCCGTGCAGCACGTGCACGGGCAGGGTGACGTCCGCGCCCGTGACGAGCTGGGAGATCGGCAGGGACAGCTCGCGGCGGCGGCCGGCCGGCACCTCGACCCCGCCGAACGCGAAGGGGGCGCGGGCGGGGCGACGGCTCACGCGCGTCCCCGGTTCCGGCGGCGCACGCCGCGCGGAGGCTGCCCGCCCACGTACGAGGCGGCGGGGTCCACGAGGAGGCCGCCGGCGGCCAGCGCGGTGCGCCCCACGAGCATGCGGAAGCCCATCTCGTCCCGGTGGGTCAGGGTCACCTCCGCCTCGATCGTGCGGCCGGCCAGGGTCAGCGGCATCACGACGACGACGCGCTCCTGCGCCTCGCCGTTCGAGGAGCGGACCGTGCGCAGGTCGGCCACCGGCAGCTCGGCCGTCCGCGCGTCCGCGGCCGAGGTCTGCCACGGGTGCACCTCGAACCGGACCCACGCGGCGCCGTCGCGGGTGAACCGCTCGATGCCGAAGGCGTGGAGCGCCGAGGTGCGGGCGCCGGTGTCGATCTTGGCCTTGATCCAGGGGGTGTGGGCGGCGGGCAGGCCGACCCATTCGCGCCAGCCCACCAGCCCCGGGCGAGCGGCGCCGTCGTCGGTGGGGGGCCCGCCGTGGGAGGCCGGGGCCGTGTGCTTAGACTCAGACACGCCCCTCATCCTCCCAGGAAAGCGGTCATGAAGCTCGCCATCCTCTCCCGTTCCCTGCGCGCCTACTCGACGCAGCGACTCAAGACCGCGGCACTCGAGCGCGGCCACGAGGTGAAGGTCCTGGACACCCTGCGCTTCGGCATCGACCTCAGCTCGGACGAGCCCGATCTGATGTTCCGCGGCCGCCCCCTCTCCGGCTACGACGCCGTGCTGCCGCGCATCGGCAACTCGGTGACCTACTTCGGCACCGCCGTGGTGCGCCAGTTCGAGCAGATGGACGTCTACACGCCCAACACGGCCGCCGGGATCATGAACTCGCGGGACAAGCTGCGGGCCACCCAGATCCTCTCCCGCCACGAGATCGACATGCCCGCCACCGTGTTCGTGCGCAACCGCGGCGAGGTCTCCACGGCGATCGACATGGTGGGCGGGGCGCCCGTGGTGATCAAGCTGCTCGAGGGCACCCAGGGCATCGGCGTGATCCTGGCGCCGACCAAGAAGGTGGCCGAGGCGATCATCGAGACGCTGCACGGCACCAACCAGCAGGTGCTCATCCAGCGGTTCGTGGAGGAGTCCAAGGGCACGGACATCCGCGCGCTCGTGGTGGGGGACCGTGTGGTGGCCGCGATGCGCCGCCGGGCCCAGGGGGACGAGTTCCGCTCCAATGTGCACCGCGGCGGCATCGTGGAGCGCGTCGAGCTCTCGCCCGAGTACGCGGAGACCGCCGTGCGGGCGGCCCACATCATGGGCCTGCGGGTGGCCGGCGTGGACATGCTCGAGGGCGAGCACGGCCCGCTGGTCATGGAGGTGAACTCCTCGCCGGGGCTGCAGGGCATCGAGGCCGCCACGGACCTGGACGTGGCCGGCGCGATCATCGACTACGTGGCGGACCAGGCCGGCTTCCCGGACATCGACGTGCGCCAGCGCCTGGCCGTGTCCACCGGGTACGGGGTCGGTGAGATCACCGTGCACGCCGGCTCCGGCTGGGTGGGCCAGTCCATCGAGGACTCCGGGCTGCTCGCGAAGGACCTGCAGGTGCTCACCCTGCACCGCGGCACCTCCGTGTTCCCCAACCCCGCGGACACCAAGGTCCTCGAGGAGGGCGACCGGCTGCTCTGCTTCGGCAAGACCGAGAACATGCGCGCCCTCATCCCCGCCCGCGCCCGCCGCCCCAAGCGCGTGCGGAAGCTGCCGGCCACCCCGATCCTCGCCTCCGTCGCCGAGGAGGCCCCGGCGCCCGAGGCGCCCGCCGACGACGCCTGAGCCCGGGCGCGGGGCTCAGCGGGCCGGGGCGAACGCGCCGATGCCCGTGAGGTGCCGGCCGAGCGTGAGCTGGTGGACCTCGTCCGTGCCCTCGTAGGTGCGCACGGACTCGAGGTTGTTCGCGTGCCGCAGCGGCGAGTGCTCCAGGGTGATGCCGTTGCCGCCGAGCATCTCGCGGGCCTCCCGGGCGATGCCGATGGCCACGCGGCAGTTGTCCAGCTTGCCGGCGGAGATCATGGCGGGGGTGAGCGGGCCGGCGTCCTTGGCGCGGCCGATCTGGTGCGCCAGCAGGTAGCCCTTGCCGATGGCCACGGCCATGTCCGCGAGCTTGGCCTGCGTCAGCTGGTGGGAGGCCAGCGGCACCCCGAATTGCTGCCGCTGCATCGCGTAGTCGAGGACGGCGTCGAAGGAGTCGCGGGCGGCGCCCATCGCGCCCCAGATGATCCCGTAGCGGGCCTCGTTGAGGCACTGGAAGGGGCCCTTGAGCCCGACGGCGGAGTCGGCCGGCAGCATCGCGGAGGCGGGCAGGCGCACGCCGTCGAGGTGGATCTCGCACTGCACCGACGCCCGCATGGACAGCTTCTGGGTGATCGCCTCGGCACGGAAGCCGGGGGTGTCCGTGGGGACCACGAAGCCGCGCACCCCGCGCCCGTCGCCGGGCTCGCCGGTCTGCGCCCAGATGATCGCGACGTCGGCCAGCGTGGCCAGCCCGATCCAGCGCTTGACCCCGTCGAGCACCCAGTCGCCGCCGGGCTCCTGGCGGGCCGTCGTCGTCATGGAGGCCGGGTCCGAGCCGGCGCCCGGCTCGGTGAGGCCGAAGCAGCCGACCGCCTCGCCGGTGGTCATGCGCGGCAGCCACTGTGCCTTCTGCTCCTCGGAGCCGTGCTTGTGGATCGCGCCCATCGCGAGCGAGCCCTGCACGGAGACGAAGGTGCGCAGGCCGGAGTCGCCGGCCTCGAGCTCCTGGGCGGCGAGGCCGTACTCCACCGCCGAGCGACCGGGCATGCCGTGGCCCTCGTAGGGCATGCCGAGCACGCCGAGGCGGCCCAGCTCGGGGACGATCTCGCGCGGGAACACGGCGTCGTCGTACCAGCGGGCGATATGCGGGCGGATGTGCTCGTCCACGAAGCCGCGCACCTGCAGTGCGACGGCCTTCTCCTCGGCGGAGAACAGGGAGTCCAGGCCGACGACGTCGGCGCGGCCGAGGAACGAGTCGGCTTCGGCGTGGAACGGGGTGGTCATGGCGGGGGTCCTCTCTGCGGGGTGGTCAGTGGGCGTCGAGCCAGGTGTTGACGGCCGCCGTGTCCGCGCCGAGCGCGGGCGGCGCGTGGCGCGGGTGCGCCACGGGCGGGTCCCACTGCACCGGGTGGCGGAACTGCCGGCCGGCGGGGGCGCCGAAGCGGTCCTGGACCTCGACGGTCGGCTCCAGGCCGAGGGACTCGGCCAGCTCGACGCCCTCGGCGACGGTGGACACGAGGCCGACCGGGAGCCGCTCGGCCTGCAGCACGTCCCGCCAGTGGGCCGCCGTCTGCGCCGAGAGCGCGTCCTCCAGGGCGGTGCGCAGCTCCTCGCGGTGCCCGACGCGGTCCGTGTTCGTGGTGAAGCGCGGGTCCTCGGCGAGCTCGGGGACGCCGAGGGCCGCGGTGAAGGCGCGGAACTGCGCGTCGTTGCCGATGGCGACGGCGAGCGGCGCGTCCCGGCACGCCAGCAGCTGATAGGGGGCGATCGAGGGGTGGTCGTTGCCCATCCGCCGCGGGACGACACCGGCGCCGAGCCATGCCTGGCCCTGGTTGGCGAGCGCCCCCTGCAGCGAGGAGAGCAGGTTCAGCCGCAGGTGGGCACCCTCCCCGGTGCGCTCGCGGCGCAGCAGGGCGGCGAGCACGCCGGCGGTGAGGTCCTTGGCCGTGAGCACGTCCACCAGGGCGACGCCCGCCTTCATCGGGGCGTCCGGTTCGCCGGTCATGCTCATGAGCCCGCCCGCGGCCTGGACGATGAAGTCGTAGCCGGGCAGGTCCCGGCCCTCGCGGTCGCCGAAGCCGGAGACGGCGGCGTAGACCACGGACGGGTTCCCCCGCGCGACGTCGTCGTAGCCCAGGCCGAGGCGCTCCATGGTGCCGGGCCTGAGGTTGTGGACCACGACGTCGGCCCGGGCGGCCAGGGCGGCGGCCCGCCGCTGGTCCTCGGGGTCCTTCAGGTCCCAGCCGACCGACTCCTTGTTGCGGTTCACGGACTCGAAGTAGGTGGCGCCCGTCGCCGAGCGGGGCGGGGCCCAGCCGCGGGTGTCGTCGCCGCGCTCGGGGTGCTCCACCTTGATGACGCGCGCCCCGAGGTCCGCCAGCGTCATGGTGGCGAGCGGGCCGGCGAGGACGCGGGAGAAGTCGGCGACGAGGACGCCGTCGAGCGGGAGCGAGGCCGGGGAGGGGGCGGTGG